>JANOAJ010000243.1:0-14894 GCA_031411035.1 Sphingomonadales bacterium | reverse complement strand
ACAGATTCCTGTTTGGGCTAAAGCGTGTGGCCCGCGCGCCTAGCAGCGGTGCTGGCCAAGGGCAATGGCACATGATTTGTTCAGGTGAATTGTATATGCAGGCATTCATCCCTATATCGGGTGTCTGTCTGGACCGGAGGCTTCGTGGTCATAATTGTCATCCTCGCAATGATTGCTGCCTTTCTTGGCTTGCGGCTCTACGCCGTGCTGGGAAAGCGTGCCGGCCATGAACAGCAACCGCTGACCCGTCCTTCGGATGACTTGCTGCGCGCGCCACTGCCCAAGACAGCGCAGGATGAAACCCGCGAAGCCGCGCGACCTCTGGCGGAAAACCCGCAGGCACCAGGGGCTGAAGCTGGTCTTCGTGCCCTCAGCGTGGCTGATCGCAGTTTTTCGGCAGGCGATTTTGTGGAAGGCGCCAAATCTGCCTATCGGCTGATCCTGGAAGCCTATTGGGCGGGCAAGGAAGCCGAATTCGCGCCCTATGTTTCAGACGAAGTCCGCGAAGCCTTTGCCGAATCAATCGCCGAACGGACAAGCGAAGGCCATGTGCTCGACAACCGGCTGGTGACGATCGAACGCGCGCTGATCACGGATGCGTCGCTCGTCAATGGCCTGGCCAGCATCACAATCAAGTTCGTGGCCGATATCGCGGCGGTGACACGCGATGCGGATGGCAAGGTGATCGCCGGATCGCTGACCGATGCCGTGCCAACCGAAGATGTGTGGACATTTACCCGCGAATTGCGTTCGGCCGATCCCAACTGGGTTTTGACGGATACCGACGAAGCTGCGTAAGGCAGCGCGCATGATGCTGCGCGGGTTTTTTCTGACATTCCTTCCGTCATTCCGGCGAACACCGGCGCTGCTTGCAGCCTTCGCCCTCGCGGCCTGTGGCGGGCGGATCATTCCGCCTTCCGCCACGGGTCCTTCAGCCCGCCCTGCGCAGACAGCCCCGGCGACAAAGCCTGTTGCCCCCGAAACCGTTTCCCCCACTCCGGCGGCAACGACCAGTGGCCCCAATGCCAGGTCTGCCGGGGTGCTTCCTGCCCCCGCTTTCAGCGCACCGCCCTATGATGCCGACAGTGCGGCGCGGGCTCTGAGAGCGTTTCGCATATCCTGCCCGTCGCTGGTAAAACGCACCGATCAATCCGGGCTGACCCGGCCCGATGACTGGAAGCCGGCCTGCGATGCCGCAAAAATTACGGATGAAGGCAACGCCGTCCGCTTCTTCGCGCAGCAGTTCGATATGGTGCAGGTGGGCGACGGCAAGGCCTTTGCCACGGGCTATTACGAACCCGAAATTGCCGGATCCCGCACGCAATCCGCGGCCTACCCTGTGCCCGTGTACCGGCGGCCGCCCGAATTGGTGGAAGTGGATCTGGGCCAGTTTTCGGACAGCCTGAAGGGCAAGAAGATTCGCGGAAAGGTGGAGGGCATCACCTTTGTGCCCTTCGCTGACCGGGCGGCCATCGATGCCGGGGCGCTGGCCGGACGCGGGCTGGAAATTGCCTGGGCGGCCGATGCGGCGGAGTTTTTCTTCCTGCAGGTGCAGGGCTCCGGGCGGCTGAAACTGCCAGACGGCAGCGTGGTCCGGATCGGCTATGACGGGCAGAATGGCCGCGACTATACCGGCATCGGCAAGCTGATGAAGGATCGCGGACTGCTGGGCCCCGGCCAGACGACCATGCAGGGCATCGTCCAGTGGCTGCACGATCACCCCGAAGAGGGCAGCGCGATCATGCAGGAAAACAAAAGCTGGGTGTTCTTCAGGGAAGTGACAGGGGCCGGGCCGCTGGGCGCGCTGGGCCTGCCGGTCAGCGCCAAGGCAAGCGTGGCGGCTGATCCGGCCTTTGTGCCGCTGGGCGCGCCGGTATTTCTCTCTACGGACCGGGCCGAGGTGGCCGGTTTGTGGATCGCACAGGATACGGGCGGGGCGATCAAGGGCAGCAACCGGTTTGATACTTTCTGGGGCGCGGGCGCGGCGGCACGGACCACGGCCGGGGGCATGTCCGCGCGCGGCACGGCGTTCCTCTTGTTGCCCCGGGGCGCTCTGGCCCGGTTACAGGCAGAAGCCGCCAATGCGCCGCCTAAGCCCTGAGGAGCGCGCCCTGTGGGGACAGGTGGCCGGCACGGTCAAGCCGATCCGGGGGCGGGCGAATGCCGGCGCCCCTGCGCAGGCGGGGGCCGGCGCGGACGTTACCGCCAAAACGCCACACAGACCCCTGCCGGGCCGAAGACCCGTTTATCCTGAGCCGCCCGCCCAGCGGGTAGTTGAAGCGCAGGGGCACATCCGGGCTGCCCACCACCCTTCTGCCAACACGCTGGATGGAAGCTGGGACAAGCGCCTGCGCCTTGGCCAGGCATCCCCCGATTTCACGATTGACCTGCACGGTGAAACGCTGAGATCCGCCCATGCCCGGCTGAACCACAGCCTTGCCATTGCCATCCGCCACGGGGCGCGGATGATTTTGCTGATCACCGGACGTCCCGCCAGAGACAATCCGCGCCTGCCGCCCACCAGCCGTGGCGTGATCCGGGCTTCGGTGATGGACTGGCTCACCGCGTCCGCCCATGCCCCGCATATTGCCGCGATCCGGGGTGCCCATCCCCGACACGGCGGGGCAGGCGCGCTTTACGTGATCCTGAAAAGAACGAGGTAGAGGAAAAACCCTCTTGACAGCGTCACGCTGTTTCGCTAGAAACAGTCATTGTGGACAGGTGCGAATCGCCCACGCGCTCCAGAACCCCCGCATAAATCCGCACAAGCGCCGCGATGTCCGCCAGCGCCACGGCTTCGTCCAGCTTGTGCATGGTCGCATTGCACAGCCCGAATTCCACTACCGGGCACAATTTGGAAAGGAACCGCGCATCTGATGTACCGCCGGAAGTGGACAGTTCCGGCACCAGACCCGTCTCCCCCGAAATCGCCGCACTGACGAGTGCACTGAAATCCCCCGGCGGTGTCAGGAACGCTTCTCCCGAAATCCGGGCGACAACTTCGCCGCCCGGTGCTTCGGCACGAACAATCGTGGTGATCTGTTCAACCAATGCCTGGCCCGAATGGAGATCGTTAAAGCGGATCGACAGCCGTGCCCTGGCGGCTGCGGGGATGACATTGGTGGCGGGATTGCCAACCTCAAGATCGGTAATCTCGATGTTGCTCGCCTGAAACCAGTCCGTGCCTTGATCCAGGGTGATCGCTTCGATCGCCGCCAGGATCCGCACCAGTTTGGGAATCGGATTGTCCGCCAGATGGGGATAGGCAACATGGCCCTGCGTGCCGGGAATGGTGATCCAGATGTTGACGGAGCCGCGCCGCCCGATCTTCATCATGTCCCCCAGCCGGGCCGCAGACGTTGGTTCGCCGACAAGGCAGAGATCGGGCACAAGCCCCAGCGCCCGCATATGGCCGATCAGCGCGACCGTGCCATGCGCTGCCGGGCCTTCCTCGTCACCCGTGATGATCAGGCTGATACGACCGGCTGTTTCCGCCGGGATGGCGGCCACAAAGGCCGCGATGCTGGATTTCATATCAACGGCACCACGACCATAGAGCAGGCTGCCCCGAATTTCGGGCGTGAACGGGTCGCTTGCCCAGCCGTCCCCCGGCGGCACAACATCCAGATGCCCGGCAAAGGCAAAATGCGGTGCCGTGCCTGAACCCGCACGGGTGGCGAAAAGATTTTCGACCGGGCCATCGGGCGCGTCGCCATCGGTCGAACGGTAAATATCGAAACCGAGCGGCTGAAGCGCCGCTTCCAGCACATCGAACACCGCCCCGCGCGCGGGCGTAACGCTGGGGGCGGCGATCAGGGCTTGGGCAAGGGCGATTGCGTCGGTCATGGCCACCGCCTACCGGCTCCGTCATCCCGGCGAAAGCCGGAATCTCGTTTGATCTTTTTCCGCTTCATCACCTGTGGCAGAAGGAAAGCGGGATACCGGCCTCCGCCGGTATGACGGAAATGCCATGCCGAAACTCGATCTGACCGCCATCCCGCAGACCAACGCCACCGGCTATCCGCCCGAATATGCCGACAAGGTGCGGGAACGCTGGTATCGTCGCCTGGCCCCGGCGACTGGGATTACGGATTTCGGCGCAAGCCATGTCACGCTGAAACCCGGCGCCTGGTCATCACAGCGCCACTGGCACGAAGGCGAGGACGAGATTGTGGTGATGCTGACGGGCGAAGCGGTGCTGATCGATGATGCGGGAGAAACGGTGATGCGGCCCGGCGACGTCGCCGCGTTTCCGAAAAATGACGGCAACGGCCATGTGCTGATCAATCGCAGCGAAGCGGACTGTGTGTTCGTGGCGATCGGAAGCCCCTCTGCCACGGACTGTCACTATCCCGATATCGACATGCACCTGTTCGCCAGCAACGGCTTCCAGACCCGCAAGGATGGCAGCCCGTTTTGAATTACCCCGGACGCGCGTCAATTGCCGCCATCAGTTCGGCGGCGCGGGCGTCAAGGCTGTAGGCAGGCACAGCGCGGGCATAGGCGGCCTCGATCATGGCGCGCCGCGTGTCGGGCTCGTCAAGATAATGGCCTATCCGTTCAAAAAGCTGTTCGGGCGTGGCGAACACATCAATCTCCTGCCCGACATCGTAGAGGGAACGGATTTCATCATTGTCGATATGGAGCATGAAGCCCTTGCAGGCGGGGAGTTCAAAGCTGCGGGTGGATACCTTGTCCTCCCAGCCCTGCGGGCCATGAGGGCCATAGTGGAATGACAGGTTTATGCGGCTGCGCGATGCAAGCCGGGCATAGTCCCGCCCATGCAATGGCGGCAGCAGGGTTGCGCCTGCCAGGTGATTGCGGAATTCGGGGCGGTGCCAGCGATGCCCGACCACCGCAATTTTCCGCCCGGCATGGGCGCTGCAAATCCGGGCAAGCCAATCCCGCTTATAAGGTGATGCATTGCCGATATAGCAGATATCCCAGTCATAGTCCGCATCCGTCTGCGGCACATCAACCGGAACATGCACGTCAGCGGAATAACCATGCGCCACAAAAGCGGCGCGCCCCGGCTCCAGATTTTCCGCCAGCCATTCCATCTGGAACGCCTTGGTTGTGACAAGCAGATCATAGGCCTTGAGCGCCGCTTCGCTCAGCCCTGGGTGTGCGAATGCAACATCAGGATAGAAATTCACGCAGACAATGCCAAGGCGGCGCAGCTCGGCAAGCGTATCCGCCGAAATGAAGGTGCCTTTTACCGTCAGGAAAATGTCAGGCGGGGACTGTCTCGCTGTCTGCACGACGGCGCGGTTGAACGCGGCAATCAGGCGGCCAAAGGCCAGGCGCGCAGCGATCCGGCCCAGCAAGGTCGGGCCAAAGCGCATCAGATAGTCCCGATAATCCAGTGTCTCAATGTCATGCCCAAGCGCGCGCAAACCATGAGCCAGACCCGACGCCGTCGCGCCCTCCCAGAATTCGGAAACGAACAGGATGCGCCTTGCGCTCATCCGCCGCGCACATTTGCCTTGGCCAGAGCGTCACGCAAGCCGACCAGACATTCGGCGTAGCTCCAGCTCCGGATGCGGTCGCGCGCGGCAGCACCCATTGCCCTGCGTTTGGCGGGATCGGCGACCAGCGGCCGGATCGCGTCTGTCAGCCCCGCCAGATCGCCGGCTTCGAAGATCATGCCCGTCTCATTGTGATGAACGAGATCCGTAACGCTGCCGATTTCCCGCGCCGCGACGACAGGCAAAGCGGCACACATCGCTTCGTTGATGATCAAGCCCCAGGGCTCGTTTTCAGCCGGGAGCGAAAAAATATCGCAGGCACCAAATAATATCGGCAATTCGCTTTGGTTGATAAAGCCCGGAAACACGGTCTTCAGCTCCGGATGCTGCGCCGCGAGCGCGCGCAGTTCGTCATCCATTTCGCCCGAACCCGCCAGCACCAGATCGACGGCCAGCCCTTCCCGGACGAGCGCGGCGCAAACGCGGATCAGATCATCGGGGTGCTTGCGACGCTGGAATTTGGACGCATAGAGCAGCGCAGGCCGATCCGGCGTCAGGCCCAGTTTTGCACGATAGGCTGCGCGCGCTTCTTCCGTCAGGGTGGACGCGGCAATCATCCGGTCATTATCTACCGAATAGGGGAACAGGCTGATCTTGTTTTCGGGCACCCCCATATGCCGATAATAGTCGATGTTGACCGTGCCGATGGCCAGAACACCATCATAAACAGCATAGAGTTTGGGCATCAGCCAGTCACGCACGCGCGCCTTGCCGGGACTGCGGATCAGTTCGAGATGCGTTTCCCCCCTGGTGAAAACCGGCAGCCCTTTCGATTTTGCCGCAGCCCAGGCAATATGGTTCGCCCCGATCCGGTGGCCATGAACCACGACCGCATCGAAATTGCCGTTCCGGATGACGCGCCACACATCGGGGACAATCATTTTGGTGGCCCCGGCCTGGAGCAATCGCCCTTCGGCACCGCGCGTGAAGACGGGATTGATTCCGGAAAGCAGATCCACATCCCATTTGACGGCCTGGCCAAACCCCGGGTCCTGGCTTTCCCGCAAGCCGTGATCCGACAGATAGACCGGCACGGCCTCGATATCCGGGGAGGTATTGATATACCGGTAGAGCGGGCTGAAATACTGGATCGGATGCGTGTTGACGAAGGCCACCCGCGCCTTGCGGCCGGATATGCGGGGCATCAACTGGCAGCCTGCAAATCAAGTTCGGCCACGCGCCCCCGAAAATAGCCGATAGTGTGGGCAAGCCCTTCAGGCAGCATCACCTTTGGTTCCCATCCCAGCAGGTCTTTCGCCTTCGCAATGACCGGCTGGCGCTGACGCGGATCATCCTGCGGCAATGGCCGGTGCTCCAGCGGGCTGGCACCGCCCGACTGGCGCAGGATTTCGCCAGCCAGTTCCTTCATCGTGAATTCGTTGGGATTGCCAAGATTGATCGGCCCGGTGACATCATCGGGCGAATTCATCAGGCGGATCAGGCCATCCACCAGATCATCCACATAGCAGAAGGAACGGGTTTGCTCGCCATCGCCATACAGGGTGATGGGGTCTCCTGTCAGGGCCTGGACGATGAAGTTGGAAACCACCCGGCCGTCGGCATGATGCATCCGCGGGCCATATGTATTGAATATCCGCGCCACCTTGATGCGCAGGTTATGCTGGCGGTGATAATCGAAAAACAGCGTCTCCGCGCAGCGTTTGCCTTCGTCATAGCAGGAACGGATACCGATCGGGTTGACGTTGCCCCAATAGTCTTCGGTCTGGGGATGAACGTGCGGATCACCATATACTTCGCTGGTGGACGCCTGCAGGATCTTGCAGTCCAGCCGTTTTGCCAGCCCGAGCATGTTGATCGCGCCGTGTACCGATGTCTTGGTGGTCTGCACAGGATCATGCTGGTCATGCACGGGCGAGGCGGGGCAGGCGAGATTGTAGATTTCGTCCACTTCAACAAAGAGCGGAAATGTTACATCGTGGCGCAGGAATTCAAAGCCGGGGTGCCCTATCAGATGCGCGATATTCCGTTTGGAGCCGGTGAACAGGTTGTCAACGCACAGCACTTCATGCCCGGCTTCGATCAGCCGGTCGCACAGATGAGATCCCACAAATCCGGCACCGCCGGTTACAAGAACGCGTTTGTGGCTGTCATACAATCTGGCCATGATACTCGCTTTTCGTCAGATAAAATGCGGCCAAGCCCTTAGGCGGACGGCTGCACCTTGCCAAGCGGCTTGATCAGCCTGTGAGTCACGACGGAAGCAAGTTCCCCTCCGCTGGCATAGGCAAAGCGGATGGTTCGCTCGATCAGCCCGCGCAGGACGGCACGAACCAATCGCAGCAACGCCCGCAAGGGATCGGGTGCGCGGCCGGTTTTTGCCGGACCATAATCAAGCGTTTCCAGGCCCGTCCCTTGGGCATATTGTTCAACCTTCGCGCGCGAAAGTGGCGTTATGTGCGTGGCATCAGCATGTTGCGGATCAAGGCCGAACGGGCTCTGGCCATTGGGAAACCGGAGGATCAGTATTCCGCCCGGCTTCAGGGCAGCCGCGATGGCGAACAGCTTGGCACGAATTGCCGGGGGATCGAGATGCTCGAAAACGTCAAATGCGGCGACCAGATCCAGGCTGTCCGGTGCCAGCGCACCCGTTGTTTCAAAGTCCGGATCAACAAGGGTCAGTCCGCGCGCTTGCGCGGCGGCCAGCGATGCCGGGGTCAGTTCGCATCCGCTGACACGGGCACCCTGCGCTTCTGCCCAGGCGAGGAAGCGACCTTCGCCAAAGCCGATTTCCAAGACGAACGTCCCGTTCAGCGCCACCCCGCGTGTCTCGGCGGCAAAGCAGGATGCGTCTTGCGCATCGTAAACGAACGGGTTGTTCCAGGCCTTCCATGCCGCATAGTCGCCATAGCCCGCGGCGGGCGCGCCAGATCCGTTCACCATCCCTGCTCCAGAAGAGGATGGGCACGCCCGTGGCGCGGGAACATAGACGGCCTTTCAGACAAACCAGACTCCTAGAGCAACAAGTGGCAAGCCGGTCATTGGCGAATAGACGCCGGAAGAGCAAGCGACAGGCTCAGTGCGCCAGCCGCGCAGGGAGGCACCCTTTGACCCCCGGCTTGAGCCGGAACAACCCGCCCGCATCGGGCTGTGCCGCGCGGTCTTGCACCGAAAGGCCGATTGCTGCCGAAGTGACATAAAGCGTGTCCAGATCTGCGTCCCCGAATGCGACGCTGGTGGGCTGGCTTACGGGCATGGCGATTTCCGCAACCATGCGCCCGTCGGGGGCAAAGCGGCGAAGGCAGCCGCCGCCCCATATCGCGACCCAGAGGTGATCTTCGGCATCGCACGTCATGCCATCGGGATAGCCCTGACCTTCACCAAAACAGACAAACACATCGCGCGCGGCTTCGTCACCCGGAAAGGCAGCAGGGTGGCGGTAAATGGTCTGGCGGGCCGAATCGGCGAGATACATGTGGCCTGCTGAATCGAAAGCCGGGCCATTGGGTATGCGCAGCCCTGCGGCGACCTGCGCGACCGCGCCGCCCGCATCCCGCCTGAACAGCCCGCCCTGTGCATCCACTTCGGCATCGTCCATCGAACCGACCCAGAAACGGCCCTGGGCATCCACCTTGCCATCATTGAAGCGATAGTCCTGCGGAATCGCGATGGGGCTGGTGACAGTGAAGCCGCCACTCTGCACGTCAACTACACCGATACCCCCATCACCGGAGGCCATCAGCGTGCCTCCTGTGGTCAATGCCAGCGCGGTAATGCGCGTCGTGAGCGGAACCGCATTGTCCTGGCCGCTTGCCGGATCGAAACAGTGAAGCTGATAACCCTTGATATCAAGCCACCACAGCACGCCGCGCACGGCATCCCATAGCGCCCCTTCCCCCAGCAGCGCATTTGCCCGCACCACGCATTCGATACTGCTCATGCCCGCCTCCGCTCCTGCCCGACTCACCGGGGCCTGATGTCATCGCGGTTCCGAACTGTCGATGAGAGAATAACAATCGCCGCCGCGCAAAAACGGGCATGACGAATCCGGGTCAACCTGCCTATGGCGATTCTATGGAGACTGAGCCGGAAACCATGACCGCCAAATGGATTGCCATTGACTGGGGAACCACCAACCGCCGCGCCTATGCGATGACAGCGGACGGACGCGTGGTGGACACATTCCGCGATGACCGGGGTATCCTGTCCGTACCGCCCGGTGGCTTTCCGGCTGCGCTGGCGACGCTGCGGGAGAGGCTGGGAGCCTTGCCCGCACTTGCCGCCGGCACCGTTGGCGCGGCGCAGGGCTGGCAGAATATCCCCTATGTGGCGGCCCCCGCTTCGCTGGCCGATCTTGCCGCAGCGCTTGTTCCCATCGAAGGCGAGCCCATTGCCATTGTGCCAGGCGTGTCTTTCATGGCGGATGGGCGCTGCGATGTGATGCGGGGGGAAGAAGTGCAGGCGCTGGGCGCCGTCGCTGCCGGGCTGGTGCCGGGTGACGCGGTGCTGTGCCAGCCGGGCACCCACAATAAATGGGTCGAGCTGGAACAGGGCCGTATCGCGCGCTTTACCACGGCGATGACGGGCGAAATGTTCGCGCTGCTCAAATCCCACAGCCTGCTGCGCGACATGCTGAAGGGCGAGGCCGCCGATGACGCGGCGTTTCGCGAAGGCGTGGCGGACGCGGGCGACGGACGCGATCTGCTGTCTGCCTTGTTTGGCGTGCGGGCGTCCGTATTGCTGGGCAAGCGGGCCGCGGCAGACGGTGCCTCCTATGCCAGCGGGTTGCTGATCGGGGCAGACATTGCCGCGCGGCGTGCCCCTTCCCAGCCCGTCCACATTCTGGCTGATGCCCGGCTGACCGCGCTTTACCAGTCCGCGATTGCGCTGCTGGGCGGCCAGTCTCATGCGATAGACAGCCACGCCGCCTTTACTGCGGGCATGGCACAAATAAGGGAGCTTGCCCGATGACCGATCCTGCCGCGCGCCTGCGGGACGCACTTTCTGCCTGCCCGCTGGTCGCCATATTGCGCGGGATCACGCCCGATGAAGCCGAAGCCGTGGGTGACACGCTGGTGGACGCTGGCTTTTCGATGATTGAGGTGCCACTCAATTCGCCTGATCCCTTTGAAAGCATCGCCCGGATGGCAAGGCGGCTTGCCGGGCGGGCTGTTATCGGTGCGGGCACCGTTCTTTCCCTTGCCCAGGTGCAGCGCGTTGCGGACGCGGGGGGAACGCTGGTCGTCTCGCCCAACACGGACACGTCGGTGATTGCGGCCGCCGCTGCGGCAGGGATGATTTCCCTGCCCGGCTTCTACACGCCCAGTGAAGCCTTTGCTGCCTTGCATGCCGGTGCGCACGGCCTGAAACTGTTTCCCGCCGAAGGGGCCAGTCCGGCCTATCTGAAGGCGCTGCGGGCGGTGCTTCCGGCTGACACGCCGGTATTTGCCGTAGGCGGGGTCACACCCGAGGGCATGGCGGCCTGGCACAAGGCAGGGGCGAACGGCTTCGGGCTCGGTTCGGGCCTTTACCGCGCTGGCAAGGACATCACTGAAATCGCCCGGGATGCCCGGGCCTATATTGACGCCGGAAAGGCCCTTTCATGACCGCGCCCCTCCGCATTGCCATTATCGGTTATGGCAAGATTGCCCAGGATCAGCATGTGCCTGCCATCGCGGGCGACCCGGATCTGGTGCTTGCGGCCACTGTCAGCCGCCGCAAGGCCGGGCCGGAAGGCGTACCCGCCTTTGCGTCCATTGCGGCGTTGCGCGCCAGCGGGCTGTCCATCGATGCGGTGGCGCTGTGCAACACGCCCGAGGATCGCCCCGGAACCGCGTTTGAGGCGATTGACGCCGGTTGGCATGTGTTGATGGAAAAGCCGCCCGCCACCACGCTGGGCGCGGTCGCACAGATCGAGGCAGCCGCGGAAAAAGCAGGCGTCTGCCTGTTCGCCACCTGGCATTCCCGCTTTGCCCCTGCTGTCGCCGAAGCGAAGCGCCTGCTGGCGGGGCGCACGATCACCGCGCTGGCGGTCGACTGGCGCGAGGATGTGCGCAAATGGCATCCGGGGCAGGACTGGATCTGGGAACCGGGCGGCTTTGGCGTGTTCGATCCGGGGATCAACGGCCTGTCCGTCGCGACCGAAATCCTGCCGGCGGAACTGGCAGTGGGAGCAGCAGTGCTGGACGTGCCCGCCAATCGCGCCATGCCCATTGCTGCAGAACTGGCATTCACCGGGCCGGGCGTGCCCGATGGCGCGCGCGCCGGGTTCGACTGGCGCGAGACGGAAGGCGAATGCTGGCAAGTGCGGGTGGAAGCGGGTGGCGATATGCTGCTGCTCACACAGGGCGGCGCGATGCTGAGCATCAATGGCACGCCTGTGGCTGCCGAGGGGCCGGAGGAATATCCCGCTCTGTATCGGCGCTTTGCAGAACTGGTGGCAGCGGGAGAAAGCGAAGTGGATGTCCGTCCGCTCCGCCTGGCCGCTGACGCCTTCCTGCTTGGCACAAGGCGTGTCGTGGAACCCTTCACGGATTGAGTTGCCAGCGCCTTCGCCACGCGTCATGATCGTGCGCAAAGGAGACTTTATAATGCGTCAAATGCCCCTGCTTGCGCTTGCTGCCGTGATTGCCACCCCTGCTCAGGCCGCGCCCGACACCGGACAATGGCATGCCAAGGCGCGGGCGATGTTTGAACACGCGATCAACATCCCGACCGTGGCAGACCGGGGACATGTGCCAGAACTGGCGCAATATCTGGCCGACCAGTATAAGGCGGCAGGCATTCCGGCGGCAGACATCAAGGTGGTTCCCTATGATGCGACGCCCACCAACAAGACAGCGGCGCTGATCGTCCGCTGGCGCGCGGCAGGCACGCCCAAACTGAAGCCGATCATGGTGATGGCGCATATGGACGTGGTGGAAGCCAAGCCTGAGGATTGGGCGGCGAGCGATCCCTTCGTCTTCACCGAGAAGGACGGTTATTATTACGGGCGCGGCACCAGCGACATCAAGCAGGGCGTGGTCGCGACCACAACCGCGATCCTCCAGTTGAAAGCGCAAGGGTTCAAGCCGAAGCGCGACATCATCATATTCTATACCGGGGACGAGGAAACATCCGGCATCGGCGCGGAAAAAGGCGCGACCGAGTGGAAAGCGTTGCTGGACGCCGAATATGGCCTGAACGCCGATGGCGGCGGCGGCGGCTTCGCGCCGGACGGCAAGGCCATCGGATTTACCCTGCAGTCAGCCGAAAAGACCTTTGCGGGCTATACCTTCACCGTCCGCAACCGGGGCGGGCATTCCTCCAAGCCGCGCCCGGACAATGCGATTTACCAACTGGCGAATGCGCTGCACCGGCTGGAGACATACCGGTTTGAGCCGGTGCTCAATGAAACCACCCGCGCCTATTTCAGCGTGCGCGAAAAGAGCGAGCCCGGGCCGCTGGGCGATGCGATGCGCGCCTGGCTGAAAAACCCGGCAGATGGCAAGGCGGCGGACGTGATCGAGGCGGATGAGGGCGAAGTCGCCATCACCCGCACCCGCTGCGTCGCCACCCGCCTGTTCGGCGGCCACGCCGACAATGCCCTGCCCCAGTTGGCGACCGCGATGATCAACTGCCGCATCATGCCCGGCGTCGATCCCAATGCGATCAAGGCCGAACTGGAAAAGGTGACCGCCGATCCTGGTGTGGTGGTGACACGGAATGACGACTATGTCGCTTCGCTGGCCTCTCCCCTGCGGACCGATGTGGTGAAGGCGTACACCGATTCCGTTCATGCCTTGCACCCCGGCGCGCCGATCATGCCGGAAATGAGCACCGGGGCAAGCGACGCGCGGCCTTTCCGCGTGGCGGGCATTCCCATCTACGGCGTGGATGGTAGCTGGGGCGTGATCCCCATCGATAACCGCGCGCATGGCCGGGATGAGCGCCTGCCCGTCAAGGCGCTGGGTGATGATGTGGATCACTGGGTGCTGATGCTGACCAAGCTGGCGGGCTAGGCGGCTTCCTTCGCCATCACCCGCTCGATCAGGCGCACCCAGGTGTCCGCATCCTGGGCGCCGGGGACCATGTATTTGCCGCCGACGATGAATGCAGGCACGCCGGTAATGTTCTGATCCTGCCAGTGCGCGATTTCGGCGTCCACGGCGGCGGCATAGCGCCCGTCTTCCAGAACGGCACGCGCTGCTTGGGCATCAAGCCCGGCGCGTTCGACCGCGCCGAGCAGCACATCAGTATCGGAGACATTCTCCTGCCGCGTGAAATAGGCTTCGAACAGCGCCAGCTTGAGCGCGGTCTGGCCGCCCGCTTCCCCCGCCCATGTCAGCAGTTCGTGCGCACGGTGGGTGTTGTAGATGCGACTGTCATCCCCGAACGCGAAGTCGATGCCCAGCGAAGCCCCCAGTTCGATAAGTCGCGCGCGGTTGGCGCGGCTCTGTTCCGGCGTCGCGCCATAGCGCTCGCGGACATAGTCGCGCATGTCCTGACCTTCGGGCGGCAACAGGGGGGCAAGCTGGAACGGATGCCAGCGGACGCCGATTTCCACCCGGTCCCCCATCATGCCAACAGCGCGCTGCAACTGCCGGTAGCCGATGATGCACCAGGGGCAGACAACATCGGAGACAATGTCGATGGAGAGGGCAACAGGCGCAGACATCGGGCATTTTCCAGAGGTTGGTCAAAGGCAGGATGAAACTAGCATTTATCCATTCCCGATCAAGGCTGACCTCTCTATTGCTATTGCGAACCAACTGCAAACAAAGTCCGAAATCTGGCCATTTAGGCGGTTGTGCCGTGCAGCGAATCGGCCTAGGGCGGCGCGCAAACGGGCGCGGTTTCCTCTAGGGCTTTCACGGAAGGATCGAGACTTATGGCACGCAAAAAGATTGCGCTGATCGGCGCGGGCAATATTGGCGGCACGCTGGCACATCTCGCGGCGCAGAAGGAACTGGGCGATATCGTTCTGTTCGACGTGGTTGAAGGCGTACCCCAGGGCAAGGCGCTTGATCTTTCGCAGTGCGGCCCGGTGGAAGGCTTTGATGCGAAGCTGACCGGTTCGAACGATTACAAGGATATTGCAGGCGCAGACGTGATCATCGTCACCGCCGGTGTCGCCCGCAAGCCCGGCATGAGCCGTGACGATCTGCTGGGCATCAACCTGAAAGTGATGAAAGCCGTAGGCGAAGGCATCAAGAACAATGCCCCGGACGCCTTCGTGATCTGCATCACCAATCCGCTCGACGCGATGGTCTGGGCACTGCGCGAATTTTCCGGCCTGCCGCGCCACAAGGTAGTTGGCATGGCGGGCGTGCTCGACTCGGCCCGTTTCAGCCACTTCATCGCTGACGAATTCGACGTATCGGTGCGCGATGTGAACACCTTTGTTCTCGGCGGTCATGGCGATACGAT
>JANOAJ010000242.1:0-1736 GCA_031411035.1 Sphingomonadales bacterium | reverse complement strand
TGCGACGCGCTGTTCAAGGGCACCAGCGTGGACGGCGTCTATGATGCCGATCCCAAAAAGGTGCCGACCGCGACACGTTATGAGTCGCTTGATTTTGGCAAAGTGCTTTCGGATGATCTGAAAGTGATGGATGCCAGTGCTGTGGCCTTGTGCCGTGACAATAATATCCCGATCATCGTGTTTTCGATCCGTGAGCAGGGCAATCTGGCCCGGGTGCTGGCAGGCGAAGGCACGGCAACGATCGTGCAGAATGAGAGGAACTGACCCATGGCAGCCTATGACAAGGCCGATCTTGACCGCCGGATGCATGGCGCGCTCGAATCCCTGAAGCATGATTTGAATGGCCTGCGCACCGGCCGGGCGAACACATCTTTGCTCGATCCGATCCAGGTTGAGGTTTATGGTTCCAATATGCCCCTCAATCAGGTGGCCACCGTGTCTGCGCCGGAACCACGGCTGCTTTCGGTGCAGGTGTGGGACAAGGCGAATATGACGCCCGTGGAAAAGGCCATCCGCAATGCAGGCTTGGGTATCAATCCGATCACGGACGGCCAGAATATCCGCCTGCCGATCCCGGACATGACGGAGGAGCGGCGCAAGGAACTGGTCAAGCTGGCGCACAGCTATGCCGAGAAAGCCAAGATTGCCGTGCGCAATGTGCGGCGCGACGGGAATGATTCACTCAAGACTGACGAGAAGAAAAAGATCATCAGTGAAGATGATCGCAAGCGATCTGAAACCGAAGTCCAGAAGATGACCGATGGGCTGATTGGCGATATTGATGTCGCGCTGGCGAGCAAGGAAAAGGAAATCCTGGGCAAGTGACGTCTCGCCCAGCCCTTAAGGCCGGGAGCAGCGGCAGGGTGGTGCCGCGCCACGTGGCCATCATCATGGACGGCAATGGCCGCTGGGCGAAGGCCCGGATGTTGCCGCGCATTGCGGGACACCGCAAGGGCATCGAAGCTGCGCGGGAAACGGTGCGGGCAGCCGGGAGGCTGGGCATCGAAGTGCTGACGCTCTACGCCTTTTCCAGTGAGAATTGGCGTCGTCCGGCAGATGAGGTCTCTGACCTGATGGGGTTGCTGAGGCATTTCATCCGGCATGATATTGATGATCTGGCGAAAAATGGTGTGCGCCTGCGCGTGATTGGCGAATATCGCGCGCTGGCCCCTGATCTGGTGACGCTGATTGATGATGCCGTGGCACGCACCGCGTCCAACACTGGCTTGATTCTGGTAATAGCCCTCAACTATGGATCGCAGGCGGAGCTGACCTCGGTGGCCCGGGAACTGGCATTGCAGGCCAAGGCCGGAACGCTTGATCCTGATGCGATCACGCCGGAGATGATCGAAGGAATGCTGGAAACGGCGGACTGGCCGCCGCCTGATTTGTTGATCCGCACTTCGGGCGAACAGCGGCTTTCCAATTTCTTGTTGTGGCAATTGGCGTATGCCGAATTCCTGTTTGTCAACACGCTCTGGCCCGATTTCAACGAGCGGGAACTTGATGCCGCCCTTGATCAGTTTGCCGCGCGCGAACGCCGCTTTGGTGGTCTGTGAGCGCGGGCGGCGCGTCTGAACTTCAAACGCGCATCATTGTGGGTGCGCTGCTCATCGTGATGGCCGGTTTTGCTTTGTGGCAGGGCGGTTTTGCATTCTGGGCTTTGGCAGCGGGTGGTGCTCTGATCATGCTGTCCGAATTTGGCGGGCTGCTCAAAGTCAGTGACAAGCACAGGC
>JANOAJ010000241.1:0-19746 GCA_031411035.1 Sphingomonadales bacterium | reverse complement strand
ATCCAAGAACACCGGCTGCCATGCTTTATCCCCTAAACCGTTTGCGGATTGATTGTGCCGCGTTATGCCGCGCGAACCAAGCATAATCGCAATCACGAAGGCAATATCGATGACCGCATTTCCCGCACCGCGTTCCGCGCTCTATCTTCCCGCCTCCAATGCGCGGGCGATTGAGAAAGCACGGGGGCTGGCGGCAGACATGGTCCTGCTTGATCTGGAAGACGCTGTGAAGCCGGACATGAAGGACGCGGCCCGCGCTGCGGCCGTTGAAGCTGTAGCCATTGGCTTTGGCGGAAGACCGGTTGCCATCCGGGCCAACGGCACTGGCACTGAATGGCATCGTGCTGACATTGCCGCGATTGCGGGATCGGCAGCGGATTTCATCATTCTGCCAAAAGTGGAATCCGCTGGTGAGGCGTCGAGCGCCGCTGCCGCTGCCGGAAAGCCGCTTCTTGCGATGATCGAATCCCCGCGCGCCATTTTTGCCGCTGCCCAGATTGCCTCTGCCCCCGGCGTCGCAGGGCTGATCGCGGGGATGAATGATCTCGCCAATGATCTGCGTCTGCCGCCAGGGGATGGGCGGGACGGGCTGGTGCTGGCACTGCAGACGATTGTGATGGCCGCGCGGGCAGGGGGCGTCTGGGCGCTGGACGGGGTGTTCAACAAGCTGGACGATCCGGACGGCCTGGCGCGGGAGTGCGGGGAAGGGCGGCGCTTCGGCTTCGACGGCAAGACACTGATCCATCCCAATCAGATCGAAACCGCCAATCGCTGCTTTTCCCCCAGTGCGGCGGAACTGGAGGAAGCACAGGCGCTGGTCGCTGCTGCATCGGGCGGGGCAGAGCGTTTCGGGGACCGGATGATCGAAACGATGCATGTGGAAGCGGCCAGGCGCCTGCTTGCAAGGGCATAGCGCCGCCCCGCCCGCGAGGAACGTGTTTTCAAACATATTCACGTTTCAAAGAACCCTCAAAACGAATCGGGCAGGATCATTCCTAGTAGGTGAAATCCTACAATGGAAGGGGAATCTTTGACGCAACAGATTGCGTCATGCCCTTCCCACCATACCCACATTTGGTTACATGGGCCGCCACGAATCGAAATCGGGAATTTTACAGTGGCAATGGATATCCGCCTCGGGCTGACCTTTGATGATGTGCTGCTTCAGCCAGGCGCATCCGAAATCCTGCCGAGCCAGGCTAACACTTCGACAAAGCTGACGCGCGATATTTCGCTCAATATCCCGATCCTGTCCTCGGCAATGGACACGGTTACGGAAGCGGATATGGCCATCGTCATGGCCCAGCTTGGCGGTATCGGCGTTCTCCACCGCAATCTGACGATCGAGGAACAGGCCGCTGCGGTGCGCGCGGTCAAGCGGTTTGAAAGTGGCATGGTCGTCAATCCGATCACCATCGCCCCGAATGCCACGCTGGCCGAAGCCAAGGCAACAATGGCGGCCAACCGCATTTCTGGCATTCCGGTGGTGGAAGCCTCAGGCAAGCTGGTCGGCATCCTCACCAATCGCGATGTCCGCTTTGCCGAAAATCCCAACCAGCCGGTCAGCGAACTGATGACGCATGAAAATCTGGCGACAGTGCAAGCCGGGGTCAGCCAGGCGGAAGCGCAGCGGCTGCTTCATCAGCGCCGGATCGAAAAACTGCTGGTGGTGGACGAAGCCTATCATTGCGTCGGCCTGATCACGGTCAAGGATATCGAGAAAGCCGTCACTTATCCGACCGCGACCAAGGATGCGACCGGGCGGCTGCGTGTGGCAGCGGCAACAACCGTTGGTGATCTCGGCTATGAGCGCACTCAGGCCCTGATTGATGCCGAATGCGATCTGATCGTGCTTGATACCGCACATGGCCATTCGCGGATGGTCGCGCTGGCCGTGGAGCGGATCCGCAAGATATCCAACTCGCTCCAGATCGTGGCAGGCAATGTCGCGACGGCGGAAGCCACGCGCGCGCTGATTGATGCGGGTGCGGACGGAGTGAAGGTGGGCATCGGCCCCGGCTCCATCTGCACGACGCGGGTCATCGCGGGGGTCGGCGTTCCCCAGCTTACCGCCGTGATGGACGCGGCCGAAGAAGCGGCCAAGTCCGGCATTCCGGTGATCGCCGATGGCGGGCTGCGCACTTCGGGCGATATTGCCAAGGCGCTGGCGGCGGGGGCATCGAGCGTGATGGTCGGGTCATTGCTGGCAGGAACCGCCGAAGCGCCGGGCGAAACCTTCCTCTATCAGGGCCGCGCCTATAAGTCCTATCGCGGCATGGGCTCGGTCGGCGCGATGGCGCGCGGATCGGCGGATCGCTATTTCCAGCAGGATATCAAGGATCAGCTGAAACTCGTCCCCGAAGGGATTGAGGGGCAGGTCGCCTATAAGGGCGCGGCCAAGGATGTGATTCATCAGCTTGTCGGTGGCGTCAAGGCGGCAATGGGCTATACCGGCTCTGCCACAATCGCGGATTTGCAAAAGCGCGCGCGGTTCATCCAGATCACCAATGCCGGCCTTTCAGAACGTCATGACCATGATGTTGCCATCACCCGCGAGGCCCCGAACTAGCCGACGCGTTGAGTCTTCACGCCCCTCCCCTTCAGGGGTGGGGTTGGGGTGGGGAGTGTCAATCCCATCACCGAGAGTCGGACATTCCCCACCCCCAACCCCTCCCCTGAAGGGGAGGGGCTTTTCTCGATGACGCCCGCTGCGCGCGTTCAATCCGCGATTGATATTCTGGATCTGATCATCACTGCCGCCCGCGAAAACGGGCCGGCGGCGGATACGGTCATTGCCAACTGGTCAAAAACCCATCGCTTCGCCGGTTCCAAGGATCGGCGCGCGGTGCGCGATCATGTCTATGCGGCCATCCGCGCGTTCGGCATGATGCCTTCCAACGGGCGCATGGCGCTGGTCGGGCTGGCCAAGCGAGACAAGGCGCTGGCCGATTGTTTTGACGGCTCACCCTACGGCCCTGCGGTGATTGACCAGCGCGAACAACGCGTCGCCCCGTCACCGCTGGCACCCTGGCTTGCCAAGCTGATCGATCCGGCAGAGCATGATGCCCTGCTGGGCCGCGCCCCGCTTGATCTGCGGGTCAACCGGCTGGGCACCACGCGGGATGTGGTGATGCCCCAGTTTGACGGGGCGGAAGCCATCCCGTTCCTGCCGGACGCGATCCGCCTGCCGGAAAATATCGTCATTGAAAGCCATCCCGCCGTGCGGGAAGGATTGGTTGAAGTGCAGGATGCCGGCAGCCAGGTGATTGCCGCTGCCTGTGATGCAAAGCCGGGGTTGACCGTGATCGATCTGTGCGCCGGGGCAGGCGGCAAGACACTGGCGCTGGCCGCGGCAATGGGCAATGTGGGGCGTCTGATCGCGACGGACACCAATCGTGACCGGCTTCAACGGCTTCCGCCCCGCGCGGCGCGGGCAGGCGCGATCGATATCGAAACGCGCCTGCTTGATCCGGGCAAAGAGCTTGAGGCGCTGTCCGATCTTGTCGGTAGCGCGGATATCGTGCTGGTTGATGCGCCCTGTTCGGGCAGCGGGACATGGCGGCGCAACCCGGAAGCGCGCTGGCGGCTGACGCCCAAGCGGCTGGATCAGGTAACGGACACTCAGGCGCATGTGTTGAAACTGGGCGCATCGCTGGTGAAACCGGGGGGCGTGCTGGTCTATGCGGTCTGTTCGCTGATTGCGCGCGAAGGCCGCAGCCAGATCGCCGCCTTTCTCAACAGTCATCGGGGCTGGAAAGCTGAAGCAATTGCTTTAGGTGTCGGGCGCGAGGAGGGGCATGGCACGATTTTGTCACCGGCGCATGATGGCACGGATGGCTTTTTCGTCGCACGACTGGCAAAAGCCTGATAGCTATGGCCCGCCCGAAAAGCCTGGAGTTGTTGATGCGTATTTCACCCCCTGCCTTTGCCCTGTCGCTGGCGCTGTTGTCCGTGTCGAGTGTCAGCCACGGTCAGCGCCCGGATGCGGACGTCATCCCGCTGTCAGCCACGCTGACCGAGGAAGCGCGCACCGCGCTTGCAGCGCAGAAATATGATGATGCCACCAATCTGCTGGAATCCGCGCTTGCGGTTGATCCGAAGAACCGGTCGGCCTTCATCACGCTCGCCACGGTGGCCGAACGGCAGGGCCTGCCGGGCAAGGCAATCCGCCTGTACCGGGAAGCGCTGCTGATCGAGCCGAACGATATTGTCGCGCTTGCCGGGCAGGGCGAAGCGCTCGTTCTGCGCGGGGCGATGACCAAGGCACAGGAAAATCTGGCGCGGATCAAGCAGTTGTGCATCGCGGCCTGCCCTGAGCAGGATCAGTTGGCAAGCGCCATCGCGCGCGGCGCGCCGACGCGGACGGTGTCTGCCGAAGTCGTGAAACCCAACCCCGTGGTTACCGAGGCACCGCCGAAAGCACAGTAAGCGCGCGCGCAACGCCCACAAATTCGTCTATTGTCAGCGTTTCTGCCCGGCGCGCCGGATCAATCCCGGTTGCCTCCAGTGCGGCAAGGCCGCCCGGCAGCCCCTTCAGGCTCTGCCGCAGCATCTTGCGGCGCTGGCCAAAGGCCGCAGCGGTCACTGCCTCAATCGCCGAAATGCCAACGCCCTCAGGCTCCGGCCCTGGCGTGATGTGCACCACCGCAGACATCACCTTGGGCGGCGGGGTAAAGGCAGAACGGTGCACAGGCAGCGCAATACGGGCGCCTGCCCGCCACTGCGCCAGCACCGACAGGCGTCCATAGGCGGAACTGCCGGGTGCCGCCACGATCCGGTCAGCCACTTCACGCTGGAACATCAGCGTGAGCGACGCCCAGCGCGGCGGCCAGTCCACGCTCGTCATCCAGTTCACGAACAGCGCAGAGCCGACATTGTAGGGCAGGTTGGAAACGATATGCCCGCCCACCGGCAGAACATCGTCAAGCGGGATGGCAAGCGCGTCGCCTTCGATGACATGTAGTTTGCCAGGGAAAGCGGCCCCCAGCTCCGCCAGCGCAGGCAGGCAGCGGCGATCCCGCTCCACGGCCGTCACCAGTGCACCTGCCTTGAGCAGCGCGCGCGTCAGTCCGCCAGGGCCGGGGCCAACCTCGAATACGGCCGCCTCTTCCAGGTTACCGGGGATTGCGGCGATCTTGTCCAGCAACTGGCCGTCCAGCAGGAAATTCTGCCCCAGCGCCTTGCTGGCCGACAGCCCGTGCCGGGCAATCACATCCCGCAAGGGCGGCAGGTTTGGGCTCATGCCTCCAGCGCGCGGTAGCGTGCGGACGTGGCGGCCAGCTTGATCGCGGCAATCATTGCGCCGGGCTCCGCCTGTCCCTTGCCAGCGATGTTGAACGCCGTGCCATGATCCGGCGACGTCCGGACAATCGGCAGGCCAAGCGTCATGTTCACGCCATCATCAAAATGCAGCGTTTTCAATGGGATAAGTGCCTGATCATGATAACAGCACATAGCAACGTCATAGGTTTCCCGCGCGCGTTTGTGGAACATCGCATCAGCGGCGAACGGGCCTGTCGCATCAATCCCGTCGGCACGGAGCAGTTCGATCGCCGGGGCAATGATCTCAATTTCTTCGCGGCCAAGCGCCCCGTTTTCGCCCGAATGGGGATTGAAGCCGGCAAAGGCCAGGCGCGGGTTTTCGATGCCGAAATTGCGCGTCAGCCCCTTGGCTGCCGAACGTGCCTTGCAGACCAGCAGGTCCACCGAAAGCTGCGCGGACACGTCCGCCAGTGGCACATGGGTTGTCATCGGAACAACACGAAGCGTCGGCCCAGCCAGCATCATGACTGCATTGGCAGGCGAAATGCCGCACCGTTCCGCGATAAACTCCGTCTGGCCGGGATGAGTGAAGCCAATATCGTAAAGGCATGATTTTGAAACCGGCCCGGTCACCAGGCCGCTTGCGGCCAGAGAGCGGGCCAGCCCAACGGCCATTTCGAGCGACGCAATCGCACAACGCGCGCCTTCCGCGTCGGGCTGGCCCGGCTTGATCGCGCCGGCATCTTCGATCTGGATGACGGGCAGGGCCCGGTCAAAAGCTGAAGCCGCTTCGGCAGGTTCGCTGATACGGGCGACGGGGCCGCGCCACACGGCCTCGATGGCGCGCGCATCGCCTACGGCAAAAAATGCCGGCAGGCGGTGCAGCTCACGCGCCACCCATGCTTTTGCCGTCACTTCAGGGCCAATGCCGGAAGGATCACCCAAAGCGATTGCCAATGGTGTCATCGGGCGCGGCAGCTCAACGATAGTCGATCACCGCATCACGCCGCAGATCGCGCAGATAGCGCTGGGCGCGGCGGTTGACCTTTTCGCCTTCCATCTGCGCCATGATCTCGTCGAACGAAGGGTCGCCCGCCGCCGCCGGTTCATCACGGCCACACAGAACCAGCACGCGCACCCCTTCGCCTTGCGATCCGAACGGAGGTGTGGACTGGCCAACCTGAAGGCCAAGCAGCATCTGCTGCAACGGTCCGGGCAAATCGCGCACCTTCACCTGATCATTGTCCACCACTTCGCCGCCAAACTTGGCCGCCAGTTCGTCGGCCTTGCCGCAGCCGCCCATGGTTTGCGCGGCCTGACCGAATTCGGTGGCCTTGTTCTGGGCATCGGTTGCCGTCATGCCCGCCGGGAAGCTGATGCTCACCTGACGCAGCGCCAGCAGCGCGTCACGCGGATCGGCCGTCAGCACCTGGCGCTTGTCCATGAGGTAGAGGATCGAAAAACCGCCGGGAATCTCAATCGGGCCGACAATCTGGCCAACGCCCACTTCCTGCACGGCCTGGGACAGGGCGTCAGGCAACTGGCCCGCGCGCACCCAGCCCAGATCGCCGCCCACAGAGGCGGTGGAGGCTTCGGAGAATTGCCGGGCATAGGCAACAAACGAGCCGCCCTGCCGGATCTGGTCAATAATCCGCTTGCCGTTGGCGAGAATCTCCTGGGCATTTTCCGGAGTTGCCGAAAGATAGATTTCGCCGACATGGAATTCCGACGTGCCCTTGGCGGCAGCAAGCCGGGCCATCACCTGGTTCACTTCCGATTCGCTGACGCTGATCGAGGGTTCGACCTTGCGCCGCAGCAAACGGCTCCAGGCAATTTCCCCCTGAATCTGGCGCTTGATCGAGGCCGCAGACGAACCCTTTTCGCGCAGATAGGCATTGGCAGCTTCTGGCGATCGCTTGAGATTCTGCTGGGCCACGCGCGCGAAGCTCTGATCAAGCTCGTCGGGCGTGATTTCGATCTTGTTGGCTTTGGCTTCCTGGATCTGGAGAGTCTCATCAATCAGGTTGCGCAGAACCTGAACCCGCAACCGGTCAAGTTCCTCAGGAGCGACCTTGCCGCCGTTGGCGAGAACAATCAGGGCCAGACGCTGATCAACATCAGTGCCGGTGATGATTTCGCCATTGATGATGGCCGTCGCCTTGCGCAGCGTGGGCTCCACCTTTCCGAACGTGGCGAGCGACGTGGGCAGGTTGAGACCGGAATTGGGAACCGAGCTATCGTCTGCGACGGTTTGCGCAGAAGCGGAGGCTGCAATGGCCATCAGACAAGGGGCCAGAATGCGGCTGAGCGGGAGATTCATTCGGAGTTCGACCCTCATAGTTACGTCACTAAGCCTTCTGCTACTCAAAATGGGCTGAATGAAGGCTGACATCAGGCCCGGATGCGGTGCCGCCGTTTAGCGGCCCAGATTCTTGAAGGAAAGCGTCAATTGATATGTGTTGCCGCGACGGGCATCGCCCGAGGCGTCATAGTCGCGCCGCCAGGTAACGCCGAAGCGCAAGCAATCATCTTCATAGGCGACGCCAAGCCGGTGGCGCACCGGCTCATACCCGTCCGCCAGTGACAGCGGATCTTCGCGCCGGTCCGTCAGGTCAATGATCGTTGACCCGAAGACCGACCAGAATTTGGCGAAATGCACACGCCCGCCCAAGCGGATTTCTTCCCGGTCACGCAAATCCTCGATGCCGGTGGCGACGTTGCGGTTGAGGCGGAGATAGCCCGCGGTCACATAGGTTTGATCCGTACCGATGGCCGCGTCAATTTCGTTGCGGCGGACAGTCAGGCCGTCCTTGTCCAGCCGGTAACGATGGGTGATGCTGACAAGACGTTTGAACTTCAGCGTGGTTCTGCCCACCACGTCGGACGTCCGGCTTGTCAGTCCTGTGCCATCGGGAAACAGCGCCGGTTTGGAAGACAGGCGGTAGCTTTGCCCGATATTGGCGGTGAGCGAAAAGCCCGGCAGATCAAGCGCCCAGTCCAGCCCATAGGTTGCGCGTGTGCCGTCTTCCCAGCGATCATAGCCCGGAAAGCGGTTGAGCGCGAAAAGGTTGCTGTCTTCCAGATCCACCGCACGGGCATCCTCGTTGGGAACCACCAGATTGCGGGTCGAGGGAGAGGCAACGAGTTGCAGGCGCGGCGTCAGGCGCTGGGAACCGCCAAATACCTCGCCAATGAACGGCCAGCTTATTTCCGCAGCGGCGGCACCGATAAAGCGCCCATGCCAGCCGTCAGTGCCGCGATAGATGGCAGTCAGCGTCTTGCCGGATTCGTCAGTGTGATAGGCATCACCCCGCACGAAACCCGTCAACTGGAATTCCTGCCCCAGCGGCGTGATGCGGCGCAAATCCCAGCGCGCGCTGGCAAAGGCGCGCTGTGTATCCTGCCCTGACGTCCGGTTGAGCGCCAAGGTGTTGAACTGGAGGTCGAAGCGACCATTCACCCAGGGATCGGCAATGCGCTTGCGCAGATCAAAGACCGGCAGGGCAAAGGGGATCAACCCCTGCCTGTCGCCGGCGCGCAGCGTCTGGAACTCCCAGGCGGTCAGCGAGGCATAGCTCGTCCGGGTGACATGTTCGATGGCGATGGTTGAACGCAGCCGGTCGTCACGGGAAATATCGTAGCGCCTCAGGAATGTGCGATCGGTGGCCAGCCGGATCGAGGCGCGGATGCTGAATTTGGGATCAAGCTGGAAACGGCCCGAGGCATCGAAATAGCCGCGAAAAATCCGGTCGCCATTGGTCGTCGTCGATGCGGCACCCACTTGCTCGCTATAGGTCACAAAGCCGCCGATGCGGTATGCACCCGTCGATGTCAGCGCGCGATATTCCCCTTCGAGCGCGGGCAGGACGTTGGAATAGATATGCGGCTTCAGGGTCAGGTCACGGTTGCTGCCGATCCGCAGGTAGAAAGGCAGGTTGACCTCAAAACCGTTGGTGCGCGAATACTGGATATCGGGCACCAGCAGCCCAGTTCCGCCCCGTTCATCAGCAGGATGGGAAAATCGCGGCGCAAAAAGGATGGGCACCCCGAACAGTTCGAACGTCGCATCCCGGTAGCTTACGCGGTTGCGGCCCGGATCATGGACGACGCGCAGCGCATTGATCCGCCAGGCCGGGGTTTTGGGGCAATGAGCATCATCCTCGACGGCGCACGCAGTGTAGGATGCGTGGTCGAGTGTGCTGATGCCATTGGTTCGGCTGCCCCGCGTTGCTGCCAACCGCCCACCATCAGCCAGAACGATCAGCAGATTTTCAATGAGGCCGTCCTTGAGCGTATCCGTCAGCGTGATCGAATCCCCATAGGCGGTATCACCACCGGGATTGACCAGCTTGACGTTGCCAGACGCCGTCACTTCGCCGGTCTTGCGGTTCCACACCACTTTTTCAGCGTTCAGCAGATTGCCTTCACGGGTCATGTGCACCGCGCCGGAGGCCGTTACGATCTCGGCGTCATTGTCATATTCCAGCGCGTCTGCCGAAAAATCGACCTGATCCTTGGCCGCCGGTGCGGCTTCGGCCGTGTCCTGCGCATGGGCGGGCGCTGTCGTCGCCAGCAAGGCAACCAGCGTCGCCAGGCCCAATGCGCGGACGCCCGCTGACAATTCCACAAAACGAGACATGCGCCGCCGCCTATCGCACCGGTTTGGGATATCTGCAATCGCTTAAACCCGTGCTTTGCCGCAACGCGACAGGCAGGCTAACACCGGATTTCACGAATCGGCCACTCTATGGCGCCGACAAGAACAAGGATGTCTGATGATCACAGTCCGTTTCAGTGCCGCCCGTCCGGATTCTCCCGCTGCCTGGATTTTTCCCGTGGCCAAGGACAGTGTTTCGGCGGCGGCCCTGCCAGGTGTTGATGATCAGGTGGTGGAATCTGTTCGCGCGGCGGCCACGGCCTGCCGTTTTGAAGGAGAAGCGGGCGGCATTGCCGAACATTTCGCACCGGGGCCGCAGCGCGTCGTTCTGGTGGGGATTGGCAGCGGTTCGACAGAAGACTGGGAAAAGGCAGGCGCTGCCGTGACGGCCAAATTGCTGGCATCCGGGGAGACGGCTGTGGCGGCAGACCTTTCCGGTCTGGCAATTGCACCGCCTGCCGAAGCGGTTGCACGCTTTGCTGCCGGACTGGTGTTGCGCGGCTGGCGATATGACAAATATCGCACCAAATTGCCCGAAAAGCAGAAGGCAACGCTGGCGGACGCTGTCATCATCGGCGCGCCGGCCGGAACGGATGCAGCCTGGGCACGGCATGCCGCCGTCTGTCAGGGCGTGGCCTTCACTCGTGAGCTGGTGACCGAGCCAGCCAATATCATTTACCCCGAATCCTTTGTGGAACGCTGCCGCAGGATGGAAGCGCTCGGGGTTGTGATCGAAGTGCTGGGCGAAGCCGAGATGCGCGCCGCCGGGATGGGCGCGCTGCTTGGCGTCAATCAGGGGTCAGTGCGTGAGCCCCGCCTGCTCGTGATGCGCTGGGATGGCACTGACGGCGCCAAAACGCCGCCCGTGGTGTTCGTCGGCAAAGGGGTGACGTTCGATACCGGCGGCATCTCGCTCAAGCCGCCGGGCGGCATGGAAGACATGAAATGGGATATGGGCGGTGCCGGGGCAGTCGCCGGAACGATGCTGGCGCTCGCCACGCGAAAGGCAAACGCGCATGTTGTCGGCATTTGCGGGCTGGTGGAAAACATGCCGGACGGCAATGCCCAGCGGCCCGGTGATGTCGTGACGTCGATGTCGGGACAGACCATCGAAGTGATCAACACCGATGCGGAAGGGCGGCTTGTTCTGTGCGACGCGATGACATGGGCGCAAAAACGCTTTGCACCGAAAATCATGATTGATCTTGCGACGCTGACCGGCGCGATCATCGTTTCGCTGGGTAACGAACATGGCGGGATATTCTCCAACGATGATGACCTCGCCGATTCCCTGCTGAAAGCCGGTAAGGGTGCCGGTGATCCGCTGTGGCGTTTCCCGCTTGGTGCGGCGTATGACAAGCTGATCGACAGTCCGATTGCGGACATGAAAAATGTCGGTCCGCGCGAGGGCGGGTCAATCACCGCGGCGCAATTCCTCCAGCGCTATGTTGATGAAGGCGTCAAATGGGCGCATCTCGACATTGCGGGCATGGTCTGGGCGTCAAAGCCGGGCACCGTGTGGGACAAGGGCGCGACGGGCTATGGCGTCCGCCTGCTGGACAGGTTTGTGGCGGAGAATTTCGAGGGCTAGCACTCGAACGGCAACAGATCCGGCTTTACGAATCCGGTATGAAGTGAGTCGCAATGTACGTTCGAGCGGAACCGCGCCGGTGTTTCCGGCGCGGGGCCGGTCGGCATGTTCGCGAAAGCCTGTGGCACGGGTGAAGGCATCGGACGCCAGCGGACTTCAGCGCGGCTGTCATCCACCTCTATGCTGCCGCGGGGATATTCCAGAATATATTCTCCCGCCAGTGTCAGCTTTCCGGCTTCTACCGTGAAGGCGGCGACATCGCCGTCATAGCGTCGCGTAGGCAGGGGCTCGGGATGATTTTTGCCAGCCACGCAGATCTGGCCAACGGGCGGCAGTCCGGCGCATCCCACCAAATGGGCATAGAGCCGGTATCGTCCCGGCTTCAGGGCAAAGACCCGGGGCTGGCTCGCCAGCATGGAAGGGCGGCCAAACCGTTGCTTGCGTTCGAATTTCGCCAGATCACTGGCGTTATTTTCATCGCCGCCTTCGCGCAGGAACCAGATCTGGAGCAGTTCCCGGAACAATCGCTGGCTCCGCACAGAAAGCTGTACGGCACCTTTTTCAGGGCCGAGACCGTCGGGATCAGTCACTCTTTGAGCTTCGGACGCCGCCGCCACAGTCCCTGTGGCAACCAGCAGTGTTGCAGCCAGAATTGCCGCCAATCGTGCCCCGCGCATCACTCGTTCCGTTGTACTGACTTTCAGCGTCGCGATGTAGGCGAAGAGCCGGAATTTGGAAACCCTTGCGATGCTGCACTGCACAAGCTAGAGGCGCGGGCCGAAATCAAATCCTTATCGCATGGAGTTCAGACATGGCGGGTACCCGCACCTTTTCGATCATCAAACCCGATGCCACGCGTCGCAACCTGACGGGTGCCGTCACGAAGATGCTGGAAGAGGGTGGCCTGCGCGTCATTGCGTCCAAGCGCATCCACATGACGAAGGCTCAGGCAGAAGGCTTTTACGCCGTGCACAGCGAACGCCCCTTCTTCAATGATCTGGTCAGCTTCATGATCTCCGGCCCGGTCGTAGTGCAGGTGCTGGAAGGCGAAAACGCCATGCAGCGGAACCGCGACATCATGGGCGCCACCAACCCGGCCAATGCCGAACCCGGCACAATCCGCAAGGAACTGGCGGAAAGCATCGAAGCCAATTCGGTGCACGGTTCAGACAGCGACGAGAATGCGGCCATCGAAATCGCCTATTTCTTCACGCCCGAAGAAATCGTCGGCTGATCTGCATCACACCGAACGGAAACAGGCCGCCGGAGCGATCTGGCGGCCTTTTTCGTGTCTGACCATTGCGCTTCGTCCCGGCCCGGCGGTAACAGGCTGCGGACAGGAGACGGACTATGCAAGGCATGGGTGGAGGGGGCGAAGATTGCCCCTTTGAATTCAATTTTGATCCGCTGACCTTCAAGGTCGGGGATGTCGTCAGCTACCGCGTCACGGGCAGCCTTGAGGGATTTCCGTTCGTTGGCACCTTAACCGAAGTGCATGATGACCATGTGCTGATTGCAGGCGATGCGAACGACCCCGCCACGCAGTATCGTGGCACTCGTGAAAGTCGGCCCGTGGTGGACGAATCAGAAATCCGGACGGGATGACCGAGGCTGGGCCGCGACAGCGCCACATTCTCGGAAATGGCCCGCGCATTGCGCCGCTCGCGCCCGAGGAGATGACGGACCATGCCATCGAGATTCACCGGCGCATCCGTGGCATCGCCAATCGTGACCTGAAGGACGTCACCCGTGACAACATGCCTCAGGTGATCGCGACAATGCTTCGCCATCCTGACCTGTTCGAAGCGCAGACGGCTATGGGCATCCAGTTGGTGGCAAATGGCACGCTTTCGCCGCGTGATCGGGAATTGGCGATATTGCGGATAGGTTGGCTATGTGGTGCCCCCTACGAATTTGGCGAACATGTCTTCCTGGCCCATGACGCGGGCATTTCAGCCGATGAAGTGGATGCCGTGAAGGCAGGTGTTCCGGCCGTCGGCTGGACGGCGCATGAGCGCGCGATCCTGACTGCCGTGGACGAACTGCACAGCGCCGCGATGATTTCGGACGGCACCTGGGCACTATTGGCGGAAACGCTCGACGAACGTCAATTGATCGAACTGCCGATATTGGTCGGGCAATATCAACAGGTTGCCTATGTCCAGAATTCGCTCAGGCTTGCCCTGCATCCCGGGAACAACGGATTGCACGCACGATAGCCTGCGCGTTCAGAATTCGTCGGCTATGGCATGGGCCTTGCGCAATTTTGGCGGTGCAACGGCGATCCAGCTTTTGCGCAGCCATTCAGCGATATGGTCCCAGTCATTGTCGCCCAGATCGAGCCTGACCCCGATCCAGCCGTCCCCGAAATAGGCCGGGCGGTAATAGCGATCGGGATCATTGCCGGTCAGCATCGCCTGTTCTTCCACGCCGCTGATCTTGACGAGGATGGCAGTCTTGCCGTCGCCGTGATGGTCGCGGGTGAAATAGGCGAACTTTTTGCTTCCCGTGATCCCGAAACAGGGCATGCCGTGGGACAGGGTTTCCTCGGCGTCTGGCTGGGCCATTGCTCGTTCGCGGACTTGGGCCAGCACCCATTCTGGTGACGATTCGCGATTGACGAATTCTGCCAGCACCCGCGAATAGAGTTGATGTTCCGCGATCAGAACGCGGCCTGCCAGATCATCGGCTGCGTCACCGGGCAGGATCGCAACTTCCGTCTGGCCCAGCACTTCGCCATCATCAAGTTCTGCGGTGACAATATGGACAGAACAGCCGGCCGCCCTGTCGCCAGCCTCCAGCGCTCGTTCGTGCGTGTGGAGGCCCTTGTATTTCGGCAGCAGCGAGGGATGGATGTTGAGCATCCGGTTTTCCCACTTCGCCACAAATTCCGGCGAAAGGAGCCGCATATATCCCGCAAGAGCGACATATTCCACGCGGCCCTTGCGAAGCTCGGTGTCGATAATCGCATCGAATTCTGCGCGCTGCAGTCCCTTGTGTGAAAGGGCAAAGGTGGTGATGCCTTCTCCAGCGGCGAGTTTCAGCCCGGTGGCGTCCGGATCATTGGCGGCCACCAGCACCACTTCGAACGGACAGTCTTCGGCCTTGGCGGCATAAACCAGCGCTGCCATGTTCGAACCACGGCCCGAAATCAGGACGCCGATGCGCGCCTTAGCCAAGATGGGTTGCCTTCCAGTCACCCAACGCGCTCCACGTATCGCCCGTGCCCGTGACCGTGCAGCCCTTTTCACCGGCAACGATATGGCCGATGCGGTGGACGGTCTCGCCCGCGGCTTCGAGCGCTGTCTTGACGTCATCCGCATCCGCTGGGGCAACGACGACAGCCATCCCGATCCCGCAATTGAAAGTGCGGGCCATTTCCTCGGGCTCTATGCTGCCTTGCGCCTGCAGGAAGGCCATCAGACGGGGCTGCTCCCAGCTATCGGCATCCACATGCGCGTGCAGCGTTTCCGGCAAAACACGCGGGATATTCTCAAGCAGGCCGCCGCCGGTAATGTGGGCCATGGCGTGGATTTTGCCGGTGCGGACAAGCGGCAGCAGCGATTTCACATAGATCCGCGTCGGCGCCATCAGCGCATTGATGAGGAGGATTTCGGGATCGAACAGGGCGGGGCGATCCAGTTTCCAGCCTTTGTCTGCCGCCAAGCGGCGCACCAGCGAAAAGCCGTTGGAATGCACACCAGACGAGGCAAGGCCCAGAATGACATCGCCTTCGCTGACCTTGTCTGCCGTCAGCACCTGGTTGCGCTCAACCGCGCCGACGCAGAAACCTGCCAGATCATAGTCGCCATCGGAATACATGCCGGGCATTTCCGCTGTCTCACCACCGATCAGCGCACAGCCTGCCTGCTTGCAACCTTCAGCGATGCTGGCGATGACAGCCACCGCCACTTCCTCATCCAGCTTGCCACTGGCATAATAGTCGAGAAAGAACAGCGGCTCCGCCCCCTGAACGATCAGATCATTCACACACATCGCGACCAGATCGATTCCCACGCCGTCATGCTTGCCTGATTCGATGGCGAGCTTGAGTTTGGTGCCGACACCGTCATTGGCGGCAACGAGCAAGGGGTCGGAGAATCCGGCGGCTTTCAGATCAAAAAAGCCACCAAATCCGCCAAGATCAGCGTTGGCACCGGGGCGGCGGGTACTCTTCGCGAGCGGCGCAATGGCGCGCACCAGCGCGTTTCCGGCGGCAATGGAAACCCCTGCCTGGGCATAGGTATAGGGTTCGGTCTGGTTGTGCTTGGCGTCCATCTTCGCGCTGCTAGCGATATCGGGCTTGGAATTCCATGCCCAACCCGCCAAAAGGCCTTCCGTGAGTGCCTTTACCCGTTTCGCGCGGCCCGTTCCGCTTGCCCTGATGCTCTGCCTCGCCGGAATCGGCGCGGTGACTTTCGCCCAGATCGAAGGCGGAGATCGCGGAGTTGCGCCGATCGACAGTTCAGCCGATTTCGAGGTTTCTGGCATAAGTGTCGATATTGCCTCGAATTCTGCAGATGCTGCGCGGCTTGGCGGATGGCGTGAGGCGCAGCGGCGCGGCTGGCGAATGCTGTGGGCGAAGATTCATGGCGGCGGCGCACCGGGACTTTCCGATTCGGCGCTCGATTCGATTGTTTCCGGCATTGTTGTCGAAAATGAGCAGATTGGCGAAAAACGCTACATCGCAACGCTTGGTGTTTTGTTTGATCGCGTCCGCGCCGGGCAGATTCTGGGCGTCAGCGGTCTGGTCAGCCGCTCGGCACCGTTGCTGGTCATTCCGGTGCAATGGTCAGGCGGCACGCCCACATCGTTTGAAACGCGCACCGAATGGCAAAAGGCATGGGCACGCTACAAGACGGCGGGAAGCTCTGTCGATTATGTGCGGCCCAGCGGCACAGGGGCTGATCCCCTTCTCCTGAATTTCGCGCAGACCGGGCGACCAGGACGCAAATGGTGGCGGGTATTGCTTGATCAATATGGCGCGGCGGACGTGCTGATGCCGCAGGTGCGGTTGCAGCGGCTCTGGCCCGGCGGCCCGGTAATCGGTTATTTCACTGCGCGCTATGGGCCGGACAATCGGCTGCTTTCCAATTTCGTCCTGCGGGTCGAATCGTCAGCGGCTTTGCCGCAGATGATGGATGAAGGGGTTCGGCGCATGGACCAGATCTATGCGGGTGCGCTGGCTGCGGGTCAGTTACGGCCCGATTCGTCGCTTGTGATCGAGGAACCTGTGGTTCCTGAGGAGATGACGGACGAAGCCAGTGATACTCCCACTCTGGAAACCGATGGAACTGCCACGACGGATGATTCCAATATTCCGGCGGCGGAGACGTCCAGCTTTACTGTTCAGTATGACAGTCCGGATGTCGGGTCTGTCAGCAGCACAGAGTCAGCGGTTCGCGGCGTTCCCGGTGTGAAGTCCGTTTCCACGTCCAGCCTGGCATTGGGGGGCGTTTCCGTTATGCGTGTGAGCTTCGCAGGCGATGCCGCCACGCTGAAGCTGGCGCTTTCGGCGCGCGGTTTCAAAGTTCAGGAAAGTGGCGGCTCGCTTCGAATCAGCCGCTGATCCGATGTCGCAGATCGCTTTGCCTTTTGATTGGCCCGCGCCCGAAGCGGCAGACAGTTTCATAGTAACCGCCGCCAACCGCGCCGCAGCGGACGGTGTTGACCGACCCGGTAGCTGGCCAGTGCGGGCCGCCATTCTCACAGGTCCGCGCAAATCCGGCCGCTCCCTGCTCGGTCGCATTTTCGCGGCCAAGACAGGCGGCCATCTGATTGACGATGCGGAGACCCACCGCGAGACCGAGCTTTTCCACCATTGGAATCTGGCTCAGGAAGAGCGCCGTCCCCTGCTGATTGTCGCGCTCGTTCCGCCGCCTGTCTGGAAAGTGCGTCTGCCTGATCTGGCCTCCCGGCTTTCGGCAACCCCTGTATTCACCATTGGTGAGCCCGATGACCTGCTTGTCGCGATGCTGCTCGAAAAGCTGCTGGGCCATCGCGGATTGCAGGTGACGCCGGACGTGACAGCCTATCTCGCTGCCCGCATTGAGCGCACGTATATCGGCCTGCTGCGCGTGGTGGATGCCATTGATACTGTAGCATTATCGAAACAAAGGGCGGTTACAGTCAAACTGGCCCGGATCGTGCTGCAAGAGTTGCACATGATCGACGGTTCCGGAGAAATCGCGTAAAGGCGGACTATGCCCGATGATGTGTCCCTGCTGAAGCACGCCTTGCCCGACGAGCATGCGCGCTATTTCAATCGGGAGCTGAGCTGGCTGGCATTCAACCGGCGCGTGCTGGAAGAATCGCAGAACCGTTCACACCCTTTGCTGGAACGGCTCCGCTTCCTGTCCATATCCGGCAGCAATCTTGACGAGTTTTTCATGGTGCGCGTTGCGGGCCTGAAGGGCCAGCAACTCCAGCATATCGAGGAAATTAGCGCTGACGGGCTGACACCGGGGCAGCAGTTGGAAGCGATTGCCGAGGATGCCGACGCGCTGATGCGTGACCAGCAGGCGCAATGGGGTGCCTTGCGGGGCGAACTGGCGGAAACCGGCATCACCGTTCTTGACCCTGATGTGATTGAGGGGCGGCTGGCAGACGTGCTGGAACGGCACTTTCTTGACCAGTTGTTCCCCGTGCTCACGCCGCAGGCGCTTGATCCGGCGCATCCCTTTCCGTTCATTCCCAATCAGGGATTAAGCCTGCTGCTTGATCTGAAGCGGATTTCGGATGGTGAGCCTATTCGCGAACTGGTGATGATTCCGGCGGCCTTGCCCAGGTTCCTGCGGGTGCCGGGCAAACAGGCATGTTACGTCACGATGGAATCGATGCTGCGGCGCTTCACCGGATTGCTGTTTCCCGGCTATGAGGTCCTTGGTTCCGGCGCGTTCCGCATCATCCGGGACAGCGACATCGAGGTGGAGGAAGAAGCCGAAGATCTTGTCCGCTTTTTCCGCAGCGCAATCAAACGGCGGCGGCGCGGCCGCGTTATCCGGCTGGAACTTGAAACCGGCATGCCCGACGCGTTGGAAAGCCTGCTAAAACAGGAGTTCGGCGGCAATGATGCCATTATCACGGAAACCGGCGGCTTCCTGGGCGTTGGTGACCTGGCGTTGCTGGTAGAGGAAGATCGCCCTGATCTGAAGTTTACACCCTACACGGCGCGCTTTCCTGAGCGCATCCGCGAACATGATGGCGATTGTTTCGCGGCGATTTCGGCCAAGGACATTGTTGTCCACCATCCGTATGAGTCCTTTGATGTCGTCCTGGCCTTCCTGCAGCAAGCAGCTGCTGATCCCGATGTCGTGGCCATCAAGCAGACGCTGTATCGCGCGGGGAAGCAGTCCGCCGTCATTCGCGCGCTGATTGATGCGGCGGAGGCGGGAAAATCGGTTACCGCTGTGGTTGAACTCAAGGCGCGGTTTGACGAGGAGCAGAATCTCCTTTGGGCCGATCAACTCGAACGTGCGGGTGTGCAAGTCGTTTACGGGTTTATCGAATGGAAAACCCACGCCAAGATTTCCATGGTCGTGCGCCGCGAAGGCGGACAGCATCGCACCTACTGCCATTTTGGCACGGGCAACTACCATCCGGTTACCGCGCGCATATATACCGATCTGAGCTTCTTCACGGCCGATCCGCGCGCCGGGCGGGATGCGGCACAGATATTCAATTACATCACCGGCTATGTCGAACCCGGCAAGCTGGAAATGCTGAAAATGAGCCCGCGCAACCTGCGTTCTTCGCTGTGCGATTTTATTGATGGCGAAATCGACAATGTGCGTGCCGGCAAACCTGCCGCCATCTGGGCGAAAATGAATTCGCTGGTTGATCCTGCGATCATCGAGAAACTCTATGAGGCCAGCGGTGCGGGGGTTCCGGTTGATCTGATCGTGCGCGGAATCTGCTGCCTGAGGCCGGGTGTGCCGGGCCTTTCGGAACATATCCGGGTGCGATCAGTCGTAGGCCGCTTCCTGGAACACAGCCGCATCTGGGCGTTCGGCAACGGCGGAACGCTGCCCAATGACAAGGCGCGGGTCTGGATTTCCTCGGCTGACTGGATGCAGCGCAATTTTGACCGGCGGGTGGAATATATGCTGCCCATCGAAAATCCGACTGTGCATGATCAGGTGCTGGATCAAGTGATGGTTGCCAATCTGCTTGATAGTGAGCAAAGCTGGGAATTGCAGGCCGATGGCCGCTATGTTCGCGTCGCACCCGGAGACAA
>JANOAJ010000240.1:0-5809 GCA_031411035.1 Sphingomonadales bacterium | reverse complement strand
TAATAGCTGAGAGGCGTATAGTCCGCATTGAGGACAAGCGCGGGGCAGCCCTCCGGATTGCGGATAAGATCAGGGTGATACATAAATCGACCACTTCCCCTTTTGCCGTTGCCAGCGCCTTTTTGCGCTATAGCATGACGGGCGCATGACAGCATTTACCATATCATGGGGTCAAGAGGGGAAATGACAGAAGATATTGTTATTTTGCCTGTGACCACGCGTTTTGCCCCCAGCCCGACCGGGCGACTCCATCTGGGGCACGGATATTCCGCCCTTCTGGCGCACGACGCCGCCCGGGACGCGGGTGGCCGGTTTCTGTTGAGAATCGAGAATATTGACGAAGGCCGCTGCCGCGAAGCCTTTGTGAAAGGGATAGTCGAAGATCTGCAATGGCTGGGGTTGGGCTGGGATGGAGACATCCTGTTTCAGTCGCGGCGCGGATCCGCCTATGCGGCGGCGCTGGAGCAGCTCAAAGCGATGGGCCTTGCTTATGTCTGCACCTGCACCCGCGCCGAAGTGGCCGCCCGCGCGCCGCATGGCCCGGCGGGGCCACTCTATCCCGGCACCTGCCGCGCGCGGGCGCGCACCACCGATCCCGGAACTCCCCATTGCTGGCGGCTGGATATGGCCAAAGCCATTGCGCTGGCAGGGCCGCTCGACTGGCTTGATGGCGATGCCGGGCGCGTTGTCGCCCGCCCGGATTTGCAAGGCGATGTGGTCATCGCCCGCAAGGATGCGGCCGCCAGCTATCATCTGGCCGCCGTGCTGGATGATGCGGCGCAAGGCGTGAACCTGATCGTGCGCGGACAGGATCTGTTCGACGCGACCCATATCCACCGGCTGTTGCAGGCCCTGCTGGGTGTGCCGGTGCCTGCCTGGCACCATCACCGGCTGGTCACAGGCAGCGATGGCGCGCGACTGGCCAAGCGCAAGGGATCGCCAACGCTGGCGGACATGCGGCGCGACGGCATGAACGGAAACGCCCTTGCGGAAATGCTGCGGGCAGGTCGCTTTCCGGTTGGCTTCGCTTTGGGAGAGGCATAAGGAAGGGCCATGCCTTTCCTTACCATCCTCCTCATCCTCGCCGTGATCGGTGCTGTCGTCATGCTTGTGCGGGGGATCATCGCCTTCCTGAAAACGACCGAAGCGGATCTGAAGGGCGATGGCACCGGCCCCAGCGCTTCTGGCCTCAAGCAAAACAAGATGATGCAGGGGCGCGTGATGTTTCAGGCGGTGGCGATTGTGATCGTGATCATCATGCTGGCCGTCGCACACCGCTGAGCGCCCGGTGGTCAAGCTCAACAAGATTTACACCCGCACCGGAGATGACGGCACGACGGGTCTTGTCGATGGCAGCCGCACCCCCAAGGATGCGCCGCGCATGGCCGCCATCGGCGATGTCGATGAACTGAACGGCACGCTTGGCGTCGTCGCGCTCCATCTTGCGGGCGAAGCCTTGGCGCGCGTGCGGATGATCCAGAATGACCTGTTCGATCTGGGTGCCGATCTCGCCACGCCGAGTGAAGACTTCACCCCCGGTGACATGACGCTGCGGATTGTGCCTGCGCAAGTGGCGCGGCTGGAAGCAGAACTGGACGCGATGAACGCCAGCCTGTTGCCGCTGACCAGTTTCATCCTGCCCGGCGGTTCGCCTGCCGGGGCGGCGCTGCATGTCGCGCGCTCCACCTGCCGCCGGGCCGAACGCACTGCCGTTTCCGCCGCGCGTGCGGTGTCGCTCAATCCCGAAGCGCTGAAATATCTCAACCGTCTGTCAGACTATCTTTTCGTCATGGGCCGGGCGGTCAATAATAAGGGAGCGGATGACATTCTCTGGGTGCCCGGGGCGTCACGATAATCTCACGGAGTTTGCTATCATGAAAAACATTGGCGTTATTGGCGCAGGCCAGATGGGTGCGGGGATCGCACAGGTTTCGGCGCAGGGCGGGTGTCGGGTGTTCCTGTCGGACGTGGACGTGGCCCGCGCGCAGGCAGGCAAGGACGGGATTGCCAAAGGGCTCGCCCGTCTGGTCGAAAAGGAAAAGATCACAGGCAGCGCGCGCGATGCGACGCTCGCGCTGATCGAACCGGTGGCGGGGTCTTCAGCGTTCGCCGAGGCTGATCTGGTGATCGAAGCCGCGACCGAGCGGGAAGAGATCAAACGCGCCATTTTCGGCGATGTGGGCAAGGTGCTGCGTGCCGATGCCATCCTCGCCTCCAACACCTCCTCCATCCCGATCACCCGGCTGGCGCAGGCCTCGCCCGATCCGGCCCGCTTCATCGGCGTGCATTTCTTCAATCCCGTGCCCGTTATGGGGCTGATCGAGATTATCCGCGGACTGGCGACAAGCGATGCCACAGTGGCGGCAGTGGAAGCCTTTGGCCGGTCACTGGGCAAGGAAATTGTCCACGCCAATGATGCGCCGGGTTTTATCGTCAACCGTGTGTTGATGCCGATGCTCAACGAAGCCTGTTTCGCGCTGGGCGAAGGCGTGGCGACGATGCGCGATATCGATACCGCCTGCCGTCTGGGCCTCAACCACCCGATGGGGCCGCTGACACTGGCGGACTTTATCGGTCTGGATACCTGTCTGGAAATTTGCCGCGTGCTCTTCACCACTACCGGCGATCCCAAATTCCGTCCCGCCCCGCTGCTGATCAAATATGTCGAAGCCGGCTGGCTGGGCAAAAAGACCAAGCGCGGCTTTTATGACTATGCGGGCGCGGAGCCGGTGCCGACGCGGTGAACGGCTTTGATCGCGAAACGCTCGCCTTTTACGAAGCCGAAGCCCCGACTTATGTAACCGCCCGGCCCCATGCACCCGACCCGCACGTATCGGCCTTTCTTGACCAGCTCTCGCCTGGTGCCTCGATTCTGGAACTTGGCTGCGGCGGCGGTCGCGACGCTGCGGATATGATCGCGCGCGGATTTGCCGTTGACCTGACGGACGGCGTCGCGGCGATGGCGGCACAGGCCGAGGCGTTTCTGGGCAGGCCGGTTCGGGTAATGCGGTTCGATGAACTGCACGCGTGTGAGGCTTATGATGCCGTTATCGCCAACGCGTCCCTGCTCCACGTGCCGTCAGCCGGGCTGCCGGATATTCTGGGCCGGGTCTGGCACGCCTTGAAATCCGGCGGCCTGCACATGGCCAGCTACAAGACCGGCGGCGCGGAAAGGCGCGATGAGCATGGCCGCCACTATAATCGTCCTTCGCGTGAGGCACTGGAAAGGTCATATCGGCTGGCGGGAAAATGGTCATTGCTCGAAATCGAGGAATTCATGGGGGAAGGCCATTTCAGCAAGCCAAGCGCGTGGTTGAAGATTGTCGTGCGAAAGGACATGAAGGGCTGACACACCGGAGAGCCTGAATGACTGCCAAGCCCCGCCCCTTCATGATCGACATTCCCCAGACCCAGTTGGACGACCTGAGGGCGCGCCTTGCCCTTACCCGCTTTCCCGAAAAGGAAACCGTGGATGACTGGGATCAGGGCATTCCGCTGCGTTATGTGCAAGACGTCGCGGCCTATTGGGCCAACGGATATGACTGGCGGCGGTGCGAGGCCGCGCTCAACGCGCTCCCCAATTTCCTGATCGAGCTGGACGGGCTGGACATCCATTTCATTCATGTCCGCTCTGCCAATCCGGATGCGCGGCCATTGCTGCTGACGCATGGCTGGCCCGGATCGGTGCTGGAATTCATCGGCGTCATCGCCCCGCTCGCCCAGGACTATCACCTGATCATCCCGGCGCTGCCCGGTTACGGCTTTTCGGGCAAGCCCACCGAAACCGGCTGGGGCGTGGATCGCATCGCGCGGGTGTGGAATGATCTGATGCTGGCGCTTGGTTATAGCCGCTATTTCGCGCAGGGCGGCGACTGGGGATCGGCCGTCACGTCCGAGATTGCCAGCCAGAATCGGGGCAATTGCGCGGGCATTCATGTCAACATGGTGGTCGGCCCGCTGCCGCAGCCGCTGCCTGATGATCTGACGGAATTCGAACGGCGCGCGCTCGCCCGAATGGGCTGGTATCAGGAAAAAGACACGGGCTATTCCATCCAGCAATCCACCCGCCCGCAGACGCTGGGATATGGGCTTGCCGATTCGCCTGTCGGTCAGATGGCGTGGGTCCTGGAAAAATTTCATGGCTGGACGGATTGCGGCGGCGATCCCGAAAGCGTGATCAGCCGGGATCACTTGCTCGATAATGTCATGCTCTACTGGCTGACCAATTCGGCGGCATCCTCCGCCCGGCTCTACTGGCACAGTTTCCGCACGTTCCGGGGCAGCGAAGTGGCGTTGCCCACCGGCTGCAGCCTGTTCCCCAGGGAATTGTTCGGCCTGTCACGTCGCTGGGCGGAGAAGCGCTATCCCAATATCACCTATTGGAACGAACTGCCCAAAGGCGGCCATTTCGCGGCAGCAGAGCAACCGGAGCTTTTCGTTGCGGAGGTGCGCGCCTGTTTTGGAGCTATGGTGCTGTAGAACACGTCGCCCCTGCGGAGGCAGGGGCATGCGTGGAAGTTGGCACCAAGGCGGCTTACAGGCCCCTGCCTCCGCAGGGGCGACGGAACCCTATCCCCCGCTCAGCGCCGCATCGCGCAGGCCGCGCCAGATGCGCAGCGCCTGCACGGTTTCCGCCACATCATGCACGCGCAGGATTTGCGCGCCCTGCTCCGCCCCTTTGAGCGCGAGAGCCAGTGATCCGCCGAGCCTTTTGTCTGTCGGCGCTTCGTTGGACAACGCCCCCACCAGCCGCTTGCGGCTTGCCCCCAGCAGCACCGGCACGCCCAGGCATTGGTACAGGGCAAGCCCGTTCACGATAGCGAGATTATGCGCCACGCTCATCTTGCCAAAGCCGATGCCGGGATCGGCAATGATCCGGCTGCGCGCCACGCCCGCCGCTTCCACGACGGCAATCCGGTCTTCCAGCCAGTCATACACTTCGATCAGCGGATCGGAATAACTGTCCCGTCCGTGCGGATCATCGGGCTTTCCGGGATAGTGCATCAGCACGACGGGCGCTTGCGACTGGAGGACAACCCCCAGCGCGCGATCATCGAAGAGCAGGGCTGATACATCATTGATGATATGCGCGCCTGCCGAAAGGGCCGCGGCCATGACGCTCGCCTTGCGCGTATCGGCTGACACCGCGACGCCTGCTGCCACCAGCCGCTCGATGACCGGCATCACCCGCGCCTTTTCATCCTCTTCCCACACGGTCGGCGCGCCGGGCCGGGTCGATTCGCCGCCGACATCAATGATCGCGGCCCCCTGCGCGGCCATTTCGACGCCGAGGGACGCAGCAGCGGCGGGATCACCCAGATGATCGCTGCCACCTGAAAAACTGTCTGGCGTCATGTTGAGGATCGCCATCACCTGGGGCTGATCAAGCCGGACGGTGCGGCTGCCAAGCGTCAGCGCTGCGCGTGGGGCCATCGCCCGCGCCATCATCGCGCGCGCGGTTTCGGACTGTTGGGCCGAAAGACCCTCCAGCCACACATCCACCTTGTCCACCGGCACCAGCGCGGATCCTGCCCGCGCGCCGCCATCCACCGCAATCATTTCCCAGGCGGCAAAAAATTGCAGTCCGCCTGCCAGCCGGGCAAACTGCCCGTCAAAGCCGAAAGGCGCGTCGATGAAAGCCGTGGGGCGGGGATAGATGCGGGCGGACGGCGCGATCATGTTCAGGCGCAAGCTCCGGCATCGAAGATGGTGACCCCTACGGGAATCGAACCCGTGTTTCAGCCGTGAAAGGGCCGCGTCCTAACCGCTAGACGAAGGGGCCGCTTGAGAAGCGAGGCGCGCGCATAGC
>JANOAJ010000239.1:0-3796 GCA_031411035.1 Sphingomonadales bacterium | reverse complement strand
CTCGCCACTTTGTCCGAAGTCCACAAACCCAACCCGCAAATCAGCCGCGCTGATGTGTTCGCCCATCCGCAAGCCCCGCGCCACGCCCGCACCGGCGGCCATCCCCGCGCTGTCCGCACCTTCCCCAAATCGCGGGATTTCCACTGAGCGCCAAAGCGGTTGCAACCGCGTGATTGTGCGCTATCCCTTGGCCTGAAACTATAACGGGGAGAGAGATAATGATCCTGCTTGCACGCATATTTGCGGGGCTCGCCGCGCTGTTCGGCATTGTGCTGGGCCTTGGTTTCCTGATTCACCCGGTGCAATCAGGCGCGAATTTCTTCCTTTCGCCCATGGGCACCCCCGGCATGGCCGTGCTGCGGGCGGATATGACGGCCTTCTTCCTTACCGGCGGCATCCTGGCCGCTGTGTCTGCATGGAAGCAGAACCCCACGCTGCTGATCACGCCGATCATGCTCTATGCCACCGCGATTATCGGCCGCACGCTCAGCCTGGCCCTTGACGGGGTGACGCCGGGTGCCTTCCTGCCGATGGCCGTGGAAGCCGCGCTGGTGGCGATGCTGCTTTTCGCCCGGCGCACCTTCAAGACCGGCGCGGGACGGTAAGCCATGACTCCTGCAGAACGCTGGCACAATTACATGCGATCGCACGACGATGCCGAACTATGGGCAATGCTCCACCCCGACGCCGTGTTTGAATCGCCAGTGGTGCACACGCCCCAGCGCGGGCGCGAGATCACCTACAAATATCTGGCAAGCGCCGGCAAGGTTCTGGGCGGGAAAGGCTTTGCCTATACCGGGGAATGGCACGGCCCCGACAGCATGATCCTGGAATTCGTGAACGAGATTGACGGCATCAAAATCAACGGCATTGATATGATCCGCTGGGATGCCGATGGCCTGATCACCAATTTCAAGGTGATGGTGCGGCCCCTGAAAGCCGTGAACCTGCTCCACCAGTTGATGGGCGCGCAACTGGCGAAGGGATAACAGCGCACCGGGGATATTCATGCCCTTGCTGACCCGATCCGTGATAAGCATCTCCTACTAAGGAGATCCCCATGAGTGTAGCGTTCCGGCGAGAGAGCGATGAAGAGCATCTTGAGCCGAAATTTGAAATTCCCATCCCGCCCGGCCCCAATCTGGTGACGGCGCGCGGTCTGGCGCTGATCACTGACAGGATTGCCGCGTGCGAGGCAGTGCTGCCCGCGTTGCAGGACGACAGCGAGATCAAGAATGCCAAACGCGACGTGCGGTACTGGCGAACACGCCACGCCACCGCGCAGCTTATGCTGCCGGCGCATTCGGGTCGGGTGGAGTTTGGCAACCGGGTGACGTTTCGGCTCAATGGCGCGGAACGCACTGCCATGATTGTCGGTGTGGACGAGGCCGATCCGGCGCAGGGGCTGCTGTCTTTCTCCGCCCCGCTGATCCGTGCCATGATGGGGGCGGAACCGGGCGAGACCCTGCCCTTTGGCGGCAAAGAGGATTCTATCGAGATCGTCTCGGTCGGTTAGCGCCCCGCCTCAGGCCAGCAGCGCATCCGAAACATAGCCATTGGTGCGGCGTTCATGCGCGAAAGTGGACATCGGGCCGTGGCCGGGGACGAACGCGGTATCCCCGCCCAGCGGCCAGAGGCGCCCCGTGATTGAATCGACCAGTTGCTGGAAATTGCCGCGCGGAAACTCGGTGCGCCCGAGGGATCCCTGAAACAGCACATCACCAACAATCGCCAGCTTTGACGGCGCATGATGGAACACCACATGGCCCGGCGTGTGGCCGGGGCAGTGATAGACATCGAGCGTCAGATTGCCGATCGTCACCGTATCACCATTTTCCAGCCAGCGATCCGGCTCGAACGTTTCGGCGTGCATCCCCCATTTCCGGCCGTCATCATCCAGTTGCGCGATCCAGAAGCGGTCGTCCTCATGCGGGCCTTCAATCGGCACGCCCAGTTCCTTCGCCAATATGCCCGATTGCCCGCAATGATCGAGATGGCCGTGAGTCAGCAGGATCTTTTCCACTGTCACCCCGTGCTGCGCCGCCGCGGCCTTCAACTGCTCCAGATCGCCGCCGGGATCAGTAAAGGCCCCGCGCATGGTTTCCGTGCACCAGATCAGGCAGCAATTCTGCTGAAGCGGGGTGACGGGAATGATGGCGGCTTTGAGAGGCATGGTCTGGGTCATCGGCTTCAAATGGTGTCGCCCGCTGCGTTAGTCCAGAAGAATCCGGCAGCCTTGGCCTTTGCCCCTAGCCAAAAGCGTCGCTTTGGGCGAAAGGCGCACTATGGGCAGAGGTCAAAACCGTCAGAACCAGCAAGGCAACCGGACGCGCTTCTGGGGGCGTCATGCCGTGATCGCCGCACTTGCCAATCCCGAACGCACTGTGCGCAAGATCTGGGGCACCCGCGAAGCGCTGGGCGCGCTGGAACTGCCGCCGGTGCTGCCGATTGTCTATGCCGATGTCGCGGATCTGGGCCGGATGGTGCCGCATGATGCGCCGCATCAGGGACTGGTGGCCGAAGTTGATCCGCTCGAAGACGCGTTTCTTGATGAACTCCTGACAGCCGGGCAGGATAATCAGCGGCCATTGCTGCTGCTCGATCAGGTGACCGATCCGCACAACGTAGGTGCGATCCTGCGGTCTGCCGCTGCGTTCGATGCGCTGGGGATCATCACCCAGGATCGCCATTCCCCGCCGGAATCAGGGACGGTGGCGCGCGCGGCTTCGGGCATGCTGGAAGTTGTGCCCTGGGTGCGCGTTGTCAATCTGGCGCGGGCGCTGGATGAAGTGGCGGAAGCTAGTTTCTGGCGCGTGGGTCTTACCGGCAATACCAAGACTGTACTGGGCGATGCCATAGGCACGATGCGAGTGGCGCTGGTGCTGGGCGCGGAAGGCGAAGGCATGCGGCAGAATACCGAAGCGCACTGCGATGTCCTCGCCAGACTGCCGATCAGCCCGCGCGTGGAAAGCCTGAACGTATCCAATGCTGCTGCAATCGCGCTTTATGCTGTGACGACGCGTTCCGGTTCCTGACGCCAAAGGGAGATTGAGTGATGCTAGACCGTTTGCCCCGCATAGCCTTTGCGATCCTTGCCCCCTTGTTGCTGTTCGGCTGTGTGCTGACGCCGGGCAAATTCGTATCCGGGCTGACGATCAATGCCGACCGGACATTCGCCTTCAGCTACAAGGGCGAAGTCTATGCCCTTGATCCGTCGAGCGCGATGGGTGATCTTGGCAAACCTGCCGAGCCCGCCGAAGATGCCACCGCCGAGGACAAGGAAAAGGCGCGCACCGATGCCGCCGAAGCCACCACCAAAAAGGCGGAGGCGGAAACCAAGAACCGCGAAATCGCGGCGGCCCTTTCCAAGGAAATGGGCTATAAGTCCGTCAGCTATCTGGGTGATGGCAAATTCATGGTGGACTATGCGATTTCCGGCACCCTGACCCATAATTTCATCTTCCCCTTCAATGCCGACGCTGAGGCCGTGTTTCCGTTCCTGATGGTGGAACTGCGCGCCAACAACACGGTGCGGGTCAAGGCACCGGGCTATGCCAATGACAGCAAGCAGGACAAAACGGGCATGGGCCAGATGGGCGGAGACAGCGCCGCGAGCCATCTGGACGGCGTCTTCACACTGGACACAAATGCCGAAGTGGTGAGCCAGAATAATGAGGACGGGGCCACCAAGGCCGGGGGACGCTCCACCATCACCTGGCGCGCCACCCCGCTGACCAAGGACGCGCCAACGGCGGTGTTACGGCTGGCGAAGTAACGTCGCCCCGGCGCAGGCCGG
>JANOAJ010000238.1:0-13283 GCA_031411035.1 Sphingomonadales bacterium | reverse complement strand
CAGGACTCCAGCAAGCTCGATTGGAACCAGCCGCGATGCTGGTCGGACCCCTCAAGATACAGGTCCGCCGGCCAGCGCTGCTCGGGCCAGGTATCGCCTACGAGCACGAAGGCGTGCGAGCAGCCGCTGTCGAACCAGACGTCGAGAATGTCGGTCTGCTGCTCGTAATCCGCCGGATCGCGATCCGGCCCGAGGAAAGTTGCGGCAGCCTCCGCGCTCCACGCGTCCACGCCCTTTTCGCGCACGGCGGCGACGATGCGCGCGTTGACCGCAGGGTCCACGAGATACTGGCCGGTGCGATTGTCGACGAACAGCGTGATCGGCACGCCCCAGGCGCGCTGGCGGCTGATCACCCACTCGGGGCGCCCCTCCACCATCGAGCGGATGCGGTTGCCGCCCATTTCGGCGATGACCCGGACGCGGTCGACTTCGGCGAGGGCGGTGCCCCTCAGGCTTCGCCCCTCTCCCCTTCCGGGAGAGGGCGACTCGGCGGAGCCGAGCGGGGTGAGGGGTTTGCGGGAACCGCCATCGGTGACGGACGCCCCCTCACCCTCCCACTGCTGCGCAGCGGGCCCCTCCCTCTCCCGCAAGGGGAGAGGGGCTAAGGGCGCGTCCACCGGAATGAACCACTGCGGCGTCGCGCGAAAGATCACCTTCGCCTTGCTGCGCCACGAATGCGGATAGCTGTGCTTGTAATCCGCGCTCGCCGCGAGCAGCCCGCCCGCATCCCGCAAGTCCGCACAGATCGGCCCGTCCGGCGCGTTGAACTTGGGATTGATGACACTCCCCTGCCCGCCGAGCCACGCCCAGTCCTCCCGATATTTGCCATCACCCTGCACAGCAAACACCGGCTCAATCCCGTAGGTCTTGCACAGGTCGAAATCGTCCTCGCCATGATCCGGGGCCATATGGACGAGGCCGGTGCCGGTTTCAGTGGTAACAAAATCGCCGGGCAGGAACGGACGGGGGCGATCATAAAATTCCGCCATCCGCTCCCACTCGTCGCCCCGCACTTGATGCGGGGCTTGGCTGCCTTCCCGCGCGTCCGAAGAAAAGCCCAGGCCCGCATCAAGTGCGGGCCGACGAAGATGGCCCGCCATCGGATGGCGAGCAATGGTTCCGGCGAGGTCGGAGCCCTTGTATGTTGTTGGAAGTGGAATACTCGACATATCCATTTCCGCAAATTTACGGAGACCATCGCTGACGGGCTTTTCGATACCCATCATTTTTTCCCATTCGGCCTGTTCGTCCATCTCTCGCTCTTCCGCAAGGGATGGATACTCACCAATGCGCCTCATGAAGTCATCGTAGAGATCGCTAGCGATTAGGCATTGGCGGCCAGCATGGCTAACTAATGTATACTCAACATCCGGCCCATACGCGATCGCCTGATTGACCGGAATCGTCCAAGGCGTCGTCGTCCAGATCACCGCATAAGCGCCACGCAGTTCCGGGATGGGAGACGAAACAATCTCAAACGCCACATCAATCTGCGTCGAGACAATATCCTCATACTCCACCTCAGCCTCAGCCAGGGCGGTCTTCTCGACGGGAGACCACATCACCGGCTTGGCCCCGCGATAGAGCTGACCGGACTCCGCAAATTTCATAAGTTCCGAAACAATCGTCGCTTCGGCTTCGAAATCCATTGTCAGATAGGGGTGATCCCAGTCCGCATTGATCCCCAGCCGCTTGAGCTGCTCGCGCTGGGTGTTGACCCAGTGCTGCGCATAGGCGCGGCATTCGGCCCGGAATTCATTTGCCGGCACCTCATCCTTGTTGCGCTTTTTCTTGCGATACTCTTCCTCAACCTTCCATTCGATGGGCAGGCCGTGGCAATCCCAGCCCGGCACATAGGGCGCGTCCTTGCCAAGCAAACTCTGCGTGCGAACGACCATATCCTTCAGGATGTGATTGAGCGCATGGCCGATATGCATATCGCCATTTGCATAGGGCGGGCCATCATGCAGGATGAACTTTTCGCGCCCCCTGCGCTGATCGCGCAGCCGGTCATAAATCCCCATGTCCTGCCAGCGCGCAAGAATGCCCGGCTCCTTGGCGGGCAGCCCGGCCTTCATGGGGAAATCAGTCTTCGGCAGGAAGACGGTGTCGCGATAATCGGTGGCTTCAGTCATGTTGCGCGGGCCTTAGGGGAAGCGAGAGATCAAATAAACCCTTCGCGCCCTTCGCGTTCCTCGCGTGAGACAAATTACCCCGCATCAAACGCGCGGCTGATTGCAATTTTTTCACGCGAAGACCGCGAAGGGCGCGAAGCAACGACAAACTCTCTGCGCCCTCTGCGCCTCTGCGCGAAAAGACTTCCGGCAGCCGAGCGTTTGGACTGGGCGAAGTTTGCTCGCGCAGAGGCGCAGAGGACGCAAAGAATTGGATATATTCCCGGATCGACAATGGGATCGGGGCAAGGTTTCGAATCGGATTTCTGGATCGTGGTGATATTTACCGAAACAGCGTCACGCTGTCAACATAAAAATCCATATAGGTGATTTTATGCCGCCATTTCCTCGGCATTCAGCACATACAGCCCATCTGCGCCGGAGCGCACTGAACTGAACAGACCCAGCGCTTCGGGCACGATATGCGCCAGATACCAGCCTGCCACTGCCCCCTTGGCCTTGTGGAATGGGCTGTCCTGCGTGGACGCCACCCGTTTCTGCCGTTCGAGCAGCCAGCCGGCGACTGCCACCGAAACCATTGTCAGGAACGGCGCGCTGGCCGCCAGCCGGTCATTCATGTCCGCTGCCAGCATATGGGCAGTCGCGGCTTCCACTGCGTCGATCAGATCAAGCAGGCCATCATCTTCCGCTTCGGCCCGCATGTCCGCGATCAGGGCGATCATCCCCGCGCCGCCGTCGCCGGTCAGCTTGCGGCCGACAAGGTCTGCCGCCTGAATGCCGTTGGTGCCTTCGTAAATCGGGGCGATGCGGATATCGCGGTAATGCTGGGCGGCACCGGTTTCCTCGATAAAGCCCATCCCGCCATGCACCTGAACGCCAAGACTCGCCACTTCGCAGCCCGCGTCGGTACCATAGGATTTGGCCAGAGGAGTCAGGATATCCAGCCGCGTTTTCGCGCCGTCCACACCCAGCGTCACCCGGTCCACCTGCCCGGCCGCGTAATAGCTGAGCGACCGCGCGGCTTGCGTCAGCGCCTTCATCCGCATCAGCATCCGCCGCACATCGGGATGTTCGATGATCGGCTTGCCCTGAACCCGGTCCTGCGCATAGGCGATCGCCCCCTGCGTCGCGCGTTCGGCGATCTGCACGCCTTGCAGGCCGACATTCAGTCGCGCGGAATTCATCATCGTGAACATGGCGCGCATCCCGCCCATTTCCGGGCCGATCAGATGGCCGGTGCATTCGTCATGATCGCCAAAGCTCAGCACGCATGTGGGAGAGCTGTGGATGCCGAGCTTGTGTTCGATGGATACGCAGCGCACATCGTTGCGGCTGCCATCGGGGCGGATCTTGGGGACGATGAACAGCGAAATCCCCTTCGTCCCCCCCGGCGCACCGGGCGTACGGGCCAGGACGAGGTGGATGATGTTGTCCGCCAGATCATGTTCGCCAAAGGTGATGAAGATCTTGGTGCCCTTGATCAGGAAACTGCCGTCAGCACACGGGGTCGCGGTGGTGCGCAGCGCGCCCACGTCTGATCCGGCCTGGGGCTCGGTCAGGTTCATCGTGCCGGTCCATTCGCCCGTGACGAGCTTGGCCAGATACATTTCGCGCTGGGCATCCGTGCCGTGCGAAAGCAGCGCTTCGATCGCGCCCTGCGTCAGGATCGGGCAGAGCGTGAACGCCATGTTCGCGGTGCCCAGATTTTCCAGCACCACGGTGGACAGCGCATAGGGCAGGCCCTGCCCGCCAAAATCCTCCGGCCCGTCAAGCGTGCCCCAGCCGCCTTCGACATAGCCCTTATAGGCATCCCTGAAGCCTGGCGGCATGATCACATCGCCATCGCGCCACTGCGCGCCAATCTGATCCCCCACCTTGTTGAGCGGCGCCCATTCGCCCGCCGCAAACGCCCCGGCCCCTTCGAGGATCGCGTCCACCATATCAGGCGAGGCCGCCGCAAAGCGTTCCGTTTCCGCCAGTTCCGCGATGCGGGTTACGGTTTCCAGAACGAAGCGCTGTTCGGCAATCGGGGGATTATGGATCATGGCTTTTGTACCACTGTCTTGCGTGATCGGATGCCCGCCCCTAGCGCGTTCCCATGCCCGACGCAAAGCCCGCCCCGGAGACAATCATCCGCCCTTACGGCGCGGCGGCGATTGCCGAAGCGGCGGCCCTGATCGCGGCAGGCCAGTGTGTCGCGGTGCCAACCGAAACGGTCTATGGCCTTGCCGCGGACGCCACCAATGGCGCGGCCGTCGCCGGGATTTATGCGGCCAAGGGGCGGCCCAGCTTCAACCCGCTGATCGTGCATGTGCCGGATCTGGCCGCAGCCGAAGCGCTGGTGGAGATGCCGGATGCCGCGCGCGCCCTTGCCGAACGCCATTGGCCCGGGCCGCTCACTCTGGTGTTGCCGATAAAGTCCGGCGCGCCGATTGCCAGCCTGGTCACAGCCGGACTTCCCACGCTCGCGATCCGCTGCCCGGCGCACCCGGCGATGCAGGCGTTGCTGCGCGCAACTGCCAGGCCGCTTGCCGCACCCAGCGCCAATGCCAGCGGCTCGATCAGCCCCACCCGCGCCGCGCATGTGCGCAACAGCCTTGGCGGGCGCATTCCCCTGATCCTTGATGCCGGACTGTGCGCGGTCGGGATCGAATCCACCATTGTGGCTGTCGCCGCCGATGGCACCCTGCGCCTGCTGCGCCCCGGCCCGGTCGATCTCGGGCTTACGGTTGCCAGCGCCGGTTCGATCGAGGCACCCGGCCAACTGGCCAGCCACTATGCCCCGGCAAAGCCCCTTCGCCTCAACGCGCGCACCGCAGACGCCGATGAATGGCATATCGGCTTTGGCACCGTGGCAGGCAACGCCACCCTGAGCGCCAGTGGCGACCTGACCGAAGCCGCCGCCCGCCTGTTTGACGCCCTGCACCAAGCCGATGCCTCACCCCAACCCAGGATCGCGGTCGCGCCGGTTCCCGATCAGGGGCTGGGACTGGCGATCAATGACCGTTTAGCACGCGCCGCCGCCTAACCCTTCAGCCGCTCGGCAAAGCGTTTCCGCAACTTTTGGAGCTTGGGCGGGATCACCGCCAGGCAATAGCCGTTCCGCTGGCCTTCGCCCGCCCAGTAATCCTGATGATAGGCTTCCGCCGGATACCAGGTTGCCATCGGCTCAATGGTCGTCACGATGGGCGCGGGCCACTCCCCCTGCGCACGGGCGATGGCAGCGCGCGCCTCCGTTTCCTGATCCGGGCTGTCCGGGAAGATCGCCGAACGATACTGGGTGCCAACATCATTGCCCTGCCGGTTGAGCTGCGTCGGATCATGCGTCGCAAAAAACACGTCGAGCAGGTCAGCGTAAGACACCTTATCTGACACAAATTTGATGCGGATGGCCTCCGCATGGCCCGTGGTTCCGCTACAAACCGCATGATATGTCGGGTTGGGAACCGTTCCGCCGATATAGCCGCTTTCCACGGCCGTGACGCCATCGATCTGAAGGAATACCGCTTCGGTACACCAGAAGCATCCACCCGCAAGGATCGCAAAATCTTGAACGTCCGACATTTTTGACTGTCCTTTCACACCGCGGGAAACAGCGCGGCCGCATATTTGCTTCGCAATAGACGGATGCCCGGAAGATGCCTATACGGCCAGCGGTTGCAACAGGAATTAGTGAATAGCTCTCGTGACGCGTACCGTTTCCCCTCCGATTTTGGAAAAACTTCCGGACTTGCAAAGCGGGCAATCTGCAAGGGAAATTCTCGCGCCTGGTTGGCGAGAGCTTACCATCCTGTCTTTGGCAACGCTGGTTGCCGCCACGTTTTACGCTTATAGTTCCAATATCAGCGAAGGTGCAAATTTCATTGCACCAATACTCTTGGGCATTGCGCTTATCGAAGGTGCCTTGCGCATGATGCGGACAGCGGTTGCAACAATCTGGACGCCGGTTTTCTGGATTCGGATCGCTTTGATTGCCTATATTGCGGTCGGCTCTATCGTTCCTTACTTTATAAATGAAGAAACCAGCGAACTTATAAATAGCTTTTATACGTTTTATCCCCAAGATGTTGCAAAATATAACCTTGTAAATTGCCTATTTGTTCTGATATTTATTTATCTGTTTCGATTTTTTAGTAACTTCCTATTCGGAAGTGAAAAAATTCAGAAGCAATTATCTTTTGAACCTTCGATAATTGGCGTTGCACCGTTCGGGGCGATGCTGTTGTCGATTGGAATTTTACTATTTTTGACCATATCCCTTCCCTTCCAGCTTGGGCTATTTGAAGGAACTTTCCCCACCTTTCTTAATGAATTGGCGTATGCGGGCCCGATTGGTATATTTTTGCTGTCTTACTGGTCGTTTTCGAATGGCTATAAGTCCATGCTTTGGATAACAGCATCGCTTCTTTTCTACGTATTTTTCGGTTTACTTATCTTCAATAAATCATTTATGCTAATGCCCATAATAATGTTTTTCATGGGATACATTTATAGCAAGCCTGACTTCAGAAGAGTAGTCATCGGAGTCTCTATCATTCTGCCTATTTATTTTGTTACGGCGCCTTTGGTTAGCTATGGACGCAATACAATCGCAGAAGGCTCTGCAGCGGATGTCCAGTCGTCAATCGCGGAACGAATCAATGCCATTCAATCCTATATTGGTGGTGATCGTACGAGTGAAAGTGAAGAGCAGCTTCAAACTGGCTGGGCACGCTTAAGCTATGTAAACGGTGGAACATTCGCCATTAGTCAATATGATGCTGATCAGCCGGGCCACTCCATGGATTATCTGCCGATAATCTGGATTCCCCGATTTCTATATCCTTCCAAGCCAATCATCACCGACGTGGCGCGCGACTTTAATTATGCCGCCACAGGCAATCGAGAGTCATCCTCGACACCCGGCATGCCATCGGAAGCCTATTGGGACTATGGATGGGCGGGGCTGCCCATTTTCGGCGTCCTAATCGCGTTCATATTTGCATTCTGGTCGCATTACACAATTGCTGTGGTGCGTTCAGGTGCCTGGCACTTGTTTTTTATCGTCCTGATGGGAATGCGCGTCGGAACGCGCGTTGACGGCATGCTGGTCAGCGATATTTTCGGCCCGGTAGGCTTTGCCGTTCTTGGCCATATCGTGCTTCAGTTCCTCAACCGGCTGCTCGTCGGCAAAAAGCCGGTTGTGGCTTTGACCAGAGCGTCGGCTTAAAGAACGGCTATGTGCGGCATCGCCGGATATTCCGCCTATCGCGACGCGGCCCGCCCGCCCTCTGTGGCAACCCTGGAGGCCATGCGCGATGCGATGGCACCGCGCGGGCCTGATGGCGCGGGCCTGTGGCTTTCCGAAGGTGCCCGTATCGGGCTAGCGCACAGGCGGCTGTCGATCATCGACACGAGCGAGGCCGGTGCACAACCGATGCATCTGGAAAGCGAGGGTTTGTCGATCACCTATAATGGTGAAATCTATAATTACCGGGAATTGCGCGCGGAGCTTGAGGCGCAGGGCCGTGTTTTCCACACTGGCTCCGACACGGAAGTGCTGCTGCATCTCTATGCCGTGCATGGCAACGCGATGTGCGCGAAATTGCGCGGCATGTTTGCCTTCGGCATCTGGGACGCCCGCAGGGAGCAACTGATGCTGGCCCGTGACGCTTACGGGATCAAGCCCCTCTACTATAGCGACGAAGGAGGGGTGCTGCGCTTCGCGTCGCAAGTGCGCGCGCTGCTTTCCGATCCGGCAGTGTCTCGAGATCCTTCACCCGCCGGGCTGGTCGGTTTCCATATTTTTGGAGCCGTTCCCGAACCTTATACGATTTTCCGCAGCATCCGTGCCTGCCCGCCCGGTGCCACGTTGACGGTAACGGCACACGGTCTTGGCATGCCCCGTCAATTTGCCCGCCTGCCCGATGCGCTCGACACACAGGGGAACGCGGATCCGGATCAGGCTGCGGCTTTCCTGCGCGAAAGCGTCCGCTACCACCTTGTCGCGGATGTGGAGGTGGGGGCGTTCCTTTCCGGAGGCGTCGATTCCGGCGCCATTGTGGGGCTGATGCGCGATTGCGACCAGGGGCGGATCACGGCCTGCACGCTTGGCTTTGAAGAATATGCCGGAACCTCCGCCGATGAAATCGCGAGAGCCCGCAAGATTGCCGCGCATTATGATGTGCAACACCATATCCGCACCGTCACGGCATCAGAATATGCCAGCGATCTGCCGCTTATCTTCGCTGCCATGGATCAGCCCTCCATTGACGGGATCAATAGCTGGTTCATTAGCAAGGCATGCCGCGAACTGGGGTTGAAAGTGGCCCTTTCCGGGCTGGGCGGGGATGAGCTTCTGGGCGGATATTCCACCTTCCAGACTGTTCCCGCTACCCTGCGCGGGGCAGGCCCGTTCGCCCGCAACGCCCTGTCCGGCCCGCTGCTGCGCAACCTGCTGAAACGGGTCACACCCATCCTGTTCCGCCGCAATCCGAAACTTGCCGGCCTGTTTGATCTGCCCAGAAGCTTTGCCGGGGCCTATCTGTTGCGCCGGGCAGTGTTGCTGCCGTTCGAGATGGACAATGTCATGGATCCCGCAATGGCCCGCGAAGGCCTGGCCGAGCTGCGCCCGGAAACGATGGTTGCCAGCATGATGCAGCCCGAACCGGCGACGGATAATGGCAAGACTTCCGCGCTCGAATCCGGCCTGTACATGCGCAACCAGTTGCTGCGCGATACCGACTGGGCCGGGATGGCGCATTCGCTGGAGGTTCGCGTGCCCTGGGTGGATTATCACCTGCTTGGCCAGATGGCCCCGCTCACCCGCAACCTGAAAGTGGGCGAAGGCAAGATGCTGCTTGCCAATGCGCCGTCAAAACCGGTTCCCCCCGAAATCGTCAAACATCCCAAGACCGGCTTCCAGATCCCGACTGCCGCCTGGTCAAAGCGGGGCAGCGCGGTTGCCGAACGCACGGATGCGCGGGCGGCACTCGCCCCCATTCTCAGCACCTACCGGCAATCGCTTGGCGTCTAGGCCGGGCGCACACCCGCAGGGAAGCGATCCTCATCACATGAATATTCTGGTTCTCAGCCACTATTATCCGCCTGAAGTGAATGCGCCGGCATCGCGCATTTCGGAAATGGCGCGCGCCTGGACCGGGGCGGGGCATACGGTAACGGTGGTCACCTGCGCGCCCAACCACCCCAATGGCGTCCTCTATCCCGGCTATCGTAACCGGCTGTTCCAGCGCGAAGCGGCAGAGGGTGTCACGGTCATCCGCCTGTGGACATGGCTGGCCGCCAATGAGGGGTTTCTTCCCCGGATCGCCAACTATGTCAGCTATCTGGTTTCGGTTTTGCTCTGGATGGGGCGTTTCCCCAAGGCAGACATTGTGATCTCCACCTCGCCCCAGTTTTTCTGCGGGCTGGCGGGATGGTTCCTCAAGCGGCGTGCCCGGCCCTGGGTGCTGGAAATACGGGATCTCTGGCCCGAAAGCATCGTTGCGGTGGGGGCCATGAAGCGCGGGCTGGCGATCCGCACGCTGGAGCGGGTGGAAGCCTTTGCCTATCGCCGCGCCAGTCTGGTGGTGGCGGTTACGGATTCATTCGTCAGCCATATCCGCGCACGCCGGCCATCCGGCCCGATTGCCGTGATCAAGAACGGGGTTGACCTGACGTTGTTTGCCAAAGCCACGGACGCGCAGGAAGCGGCCTTCCGGGCGGAACACGGGCTTGGCGGAAAATTCGTCGCGGCCTATGTGGGCACGCATGGCATGGCCCATGGTCTGGATACCGTGATCGAAGCCGCTGAACGCCTGCGCGCGCGGGATGATATCGTGTTTGTGCTGGTGGGACACGGTTCGGAGCGGCAGCGGCTTGTGGATGAAGTCGCGCATCGCAACCTCGCCAATGTCAAAATCCTTGGCCAGCAGCCAAAGGCGATGATGCCGGTGATCTGGTCTGCCACGGGCGCGGCACTGGTATTGCTGCGGCGGCTGGATACGTTCAAATCCGTAATTCCCTCCAAGATGTTCGAGGCCATGGCGCTGGCCTGCCCGATGGTTCTGGGCGTGGAAGGCGAAGCCAAAGGGATATTGGATGCGGGCAATGCCGGCATCGCAATCACGCCCGAAAATGCCGACGAGCTGGCCGACGCTGTCTTGAGACTTGCCGATGACAAGGCTTTCGCGGCACGGTTGGGCGAAAGCGGCAAAGCCTATGTGCGGGCGGAATTTGATCGGGCCAAGCTGGCCGCCGATTATCTGGCCTTGCTGCAGGATATGGTCGCAACATGAACAGCCTTGCGCGCCACTGGGCATTTGCGCGGCATATCCCGCCGCGCCAGATGCTGGCGCGCGGCTGGATCAAGCTGAAACGGCTGGCGCTGCCTGCCTTTCCCCTGTCATCAAATCCCCTGCCGCTGGCTGCCGCATGGATGCCTGCCCTCTTCCCGCCGCGTTCCGGCACGATTGCCCGGACGGCTTCCGGGTGGCGCTTTTCGTTTCTCCATCAGGATGTGGACATGCCCGGCGCCATTGACTGGCGGGCGCGCCATCAGGGCCAGCTATGGCGGATGAACCTCCATTACATGGAATATCTGGAAGAGGCTGACGCACCGGACGGGCTCTCCCTGATCCGAAGCTGGATCGCCGCCAATGATGGCGGCACGCCGAAATCCTGGTCAGACGCGTGGAACAGCTATGCCCTGTCCATCCGCGCCCTGTGCTGGATGCAGTTCCTTGCGCGGCACGAACTGCGCGATTGCGGCGATGTGCTCGCCAGCCTGGCCGGCCAGTTGCGCACATTGGCGCGCTTTCTGGAAGCCGATATTGGCGGCAATCACCTGGTCAAGAATATCAAGGCGCTTGCCTGGGGCGCGGCTTTTTTCGAAGGCAGCGAAGCCCGGCAATGGCGGGCGACCGCGATGCATCTGCTGGCGCAGGAACTGCCGCGGCAGGTTCTGGCGGACGGGGTGCATTACGAACTGTCTCCCGCCTATCACAACCAGGTGCTGGCGGACCTGATCGAAACCCGCGCGGCGCTTGGCCCTGCAAGCGGACTGGATGAGGCGATAGACAGAATGATGCGGGCAAGTGCCAGCCTCACTCATCCCGACGGCCTGCCCGCCCAGTTCAACGATGCGGGACTGACGATGGCCTATCCGGCGGGAATACTCGGCGCGCCCGCGCCGGAATGGGGTGCATTCGCCTTCCCCGATTCCGGCTATTTCGGGTTCCGTTCCTCCCGCCTCTATTTCGTCTGCAAGACGGGACGGATCGGCCCGGATGATCTGCCCGCCCATGCACATGCCGATATTGGCAGCTTTGAGCTTTCGGTGGCAGGCCAGCGGATGATCGTCGATCAGGGGGTGTTCGAATATGTTGACGGACCCCGCCGGGCGCAGTCCCGCGCCACGGCCCATCACAACTGCCTGACGCTGGGCGGACGATCCCAGGCCGATCTCTATGGATCTTTCCGCTGCGGGGAACGCCCTGCCATTCATGACCTGACATTTGCCCCCTCTGCCACCGGGCTGACAGTGGCAAGCCGACATGACGGGTATCGCCCGGTTATGGTGACACGCGCCTTCGAAGCTTCAAGCGACCGCATTGTCATACGCGACCGGATTTCCGCACACTCCGGCGCGGCGGCGCGGCTGTCCCTGTTGCTTCATCCGGAATGCAGCGTCACATGCGAAGACGGTATTGCGCTGGTCATGCGCGGCAACGCCAGCATCACCATTTCCGGTGTTGGGCCGCTTGCTGCGGAACCTGCGGTCTGGTGGCCTGACATGGGGGCCGAGCGCGCCACCACCAGACTATGCTTGACACTGCCGCCCGATTGCCTTGAGAGCGCCCTCGAAATTACCATTAACCGGCACGATGCCGCGGAGTTGCCGTGAAACAGGTCGAACAGAGTTATCGTACCGGCGTGTTGCGCGTCGTTGATGTTCCCGTGCCCCTGCCGGGACGGGGCAAGAATCTTGTCGCCACGACCATTTCCCTGATCAGCGCCGGAACCGAAAAGCAGATCATGGATCTGGCCAAAAGTTCGCTAGCGGGGAAAGCGGCCGCGCGGCCCGATCTGGTCAGGAAAACACTGCAAAAGGTGAAGAATGAAGGGCTGATCCCCACAGCGCAGAAAGTGTTCGCCAAGCTCGATACACCCATCCCGCTGGGGTACAGCCTTGCCGGTCGCGTGGTTGCGGCGGGGGGAGACGCGGGCGGTTTCGCCGAAGGGGACAGGATTGCCTGCGCCGGTGCATCGGTTGCCAACCACGCTGAATACAACGCGGTGCCCAAGAATCTTTCCGTGCGCATTCCCGAAGGCGTATCGGACGAGGACGCCAGTTTCGTCACCTTGGGCGCGATTGCGCTGCAGGGGGTGCGTATTGCCCAGCCGACGCTTGGCGAACGCGTTGTGGTGATGGGGCTGGGGCTGATCGGGCAGATTACGGTCCAGTTGCTCAAGGCCAATGGCTGCCGTGTGATCGGCTTTGATCCCAACCCCGCACGCGCCGCGCTCGCGCTTGAAATGGGCGCGGATATGGCGGTCAGCGCCGCCCTTCCGGAAGCGGTGTCCGGCTTCACCGAAGGCCATGGCGCGGACGCGGTGATTGTAACCGCGTCGAGCAAATCAAGCGATCCGGCCAATCAGGCTGCCGAGATCAGCCGGATGAAGGGCCGCGTTGTCATTGTCGGGCTGGTCGGCATGGCGCTGGATCGGGAACCTTTCTACAAGCGTGAACTCGATCTGCGGCTGTCCATGTCATACGGGCCGGGCCGCTATGATCCGGCTTATGAGCAGGATGGGCATGATTACCCCCTGCCCTTTGTCCGCTGGACCGAACAGCGCAACATGCAGGCGTTTCTGGATCGACAATCTTTTTCGCATCGCATTCCGCTGCAAACCTAATGACATCGATATGCCGATTGTCGTTGTTCCGTTTGCTGAAAGTGTCTTTGGAAAAGAACTAGCCGACCAATGGTTTGATCTTTTCTATCAGCCGATGCTCAAACATCTGGATGAGTTTCCAGACGATACACTCATCGGCAACAACACTGCTTGGCTAGCTGCGACCTGCAATCGGCATTTGGAAAAGGCTCAGTCTCTTGCTACCAAAGTAACCGTTAGCAATCCAGAACCAACGTATTTGGACACCCTTGC
>JANOAJ010000237.1:0-21556 GCA_031411035.1 Sphingomonadales bacterium | reverse complement strand
ATTGAAAAAGACATGCCCGGTTTCAGCATCGGCCAGAAGATTGACAAGATGGGGATGCGCGGATCGCCCACCGCCGAACTGGTATTCGATGATTGCTTTGTGCCTGACGAGAATGTGATGGGGCCAGTGAATGGCGGCGTCGGCGTACTGATGTCCGGGCTGGATTATGAACGCGCGGTGCTTTCGGGCATTGGTCTTGGCATCATGCAGGCCTGCCTTGATACCGTGATGCCCTATATCCGGGAACGGAAGCAGTTTGGCGTTCCGATCGGCAGTTTCCAGCTGATGCAGGCCAAGGTGGCGGATATGTATGTCGCGCTCAATTCGGCCCGCGCTTATGTTTATGCCGTGTGTCGCGCCTGTGATGCGGGGCGCACGACGCGCTTCGATGCGGCGGGGGCCGTGATGCTCTCTTCCGAAAACTCAGTCCGCGTGGCGCTGGAAGCGATTCAGGCGCTCGGCGGGGCGGGCTACACCAAGGATTGGCCGGTGGAGCGATATATGCGCGATTCCAAACTTATGGATATTGGCGCGGGCACAAACGAGATACGGCGGATGCTCATCGGACGGGAGTTGATCGGGGCATGAGCGCGCCAGTTCTTACCACAGCATATAATGCCGAAGACGAAAAGACGAAAACCAATGCCGCGCATAACCGCGCGCTGCGGGACGATCTCTGGTCCAAGGTGGCGCAGACAGCGCTTGGCGGGAACGAGAAATCGCGCGAACGGCACACGTCGCGCGGCAAGCTCCTTCCCCGTGCCCGCGTCGAGCATCTGCTTGATCCGGGCAGCCCCTTTCTCGAACTCGGCCAGCTCGCGGCCAACGACCTGTATGATGGCGAAGTGCCCGGCGCGGGGATCATCACGGGCATCGGCCGCGTTTCAGGCCGCCAGTGCATGATCGTTTGCAACGATGCGACGGTGAAGGGCGGCACCTATTACCCGATGACGGTGAAAAAGCATTTGCGCGCGCAGGAAATCGCCGAGGCCAACCACTTGCCCTGCATCTATCTGGTCGATAGTGGCGGCGCGAACCTGCCGCATCAGGATGAGGTTTTCCCGGATCGTGATCATTTCGGGCGCATCTTCTTCAATCAGGCGAATATGTCCGCCAAGCAGATCCCGCAGATTGCCTGCGTGATGGGCAGTTGCACGGCGGGCGGGGCTTATGTGCCCGCCATGTCTGACGAAACGGTGATCGTCCGCAATCAGGGGACGATCTTCCTCGCCGGCCCGCCGCTGGTGCAAGCCGCAACGGGCGAAGTCATCACGGCGGAGGATCTGGGCGGCGGCGACCTGCACGGGCGCAAGTCCGGCGTGGTCGATCATGTGGCGGAGAATGACGAACATGCGCTGACCATCGTGCGCGATATCGTCAGCCACCTGCCCAAGCCGCGCGTGCCGGATATCAACATGGCCGATCCGCGCCCGCCCAAATATGATACGGAAGAACTGTACGGCATCCTTCCCACAGACGTCCGCGCGCCATATGACGTGCATGAAGTGATTGCCCGGCTGGTCGATGGCAGCGAGTTTCACGAATTCAAGGCGCTCTATGGCAGCACATTGGTGTGCGGCTTTGCCCATATCTGGGGCGTTCCCGTTGCCATCCTTGCCAATAATGGCGTGCTGTTCAGCGAAAGTGCCCAGAAAGGCGCACACTTCATCGAACTCGCCTGCCAGCGGCGTATCCCCTTGCTTTTCCTGCAGAATATCTCCGGCTTCATGGTCGGTGGAAAATATGAGGCGGAAGGCATCGCCAAGCATGGCGCGAAGCTGGTGACGGCAGTGGCAACGGCTTCGGTGCCGAAAATCACAGTGCTGATCGGCGGCAGCTTTGGTGCCGGCAATTACGGCATGTGCGGCCGCGCCTATGAACCGCGCTTCCTCTTCACCTGGCCCAATGCGCGGATCAGCGTGATGGGCGGCGAACAGGCGGCCTCTGTGCTCGCCACCGTCCACCGTGATGCCGACAAATGGACGCCAGAGGAAGCCGAAGCTTTCAAAGCCCCGATCCGCCAGAAATATGAAGACGAAGGCAACCCGTATCACGCCACGGCGCGGTTGTGGGATGATGGCGTTATCGACCCCGCGCAGACACGCGATGTGCTGGGGCTGGCACTTGGTGCGGCGCTCAATGCCCCGGTTGAGGAGGCACCCCGGTTCGGGGTGTTCAGGATGTAATGAGCATGCTTGAACTGAGTTCAGCGTTTGTCTTGCTGGCTGCCGCACCTTTGCCGCCAGCCAAGCCGTTGCCGCCGCCCGAGTTTAACGATGCCCATGTACTGGCCACTATCGACGCTGCATTTGCTGCACTCGAAGCGGGCGACGGACAAGCGCTTCTGCGACACGCCTATGCTGAGGGTCGCGTGACCGCGATGGGCACCTTGCGTAATGGTTTTACCGGGCTGCGCAGTTCGAGCTTTGCCGAATATGCAGCCCGAATGCAGCCAGGCACGGGCTTCGTCGAACGCATAACCGATCCGGTCATTGAGATCGACGATGACGTCGCGATGGTCTGGGCACCGTTCACCGTTGCGATCGAAGGCAAGGTGGCGAGCTGCGGAACCGATCATTTTGACTTGCTGCGACAGGACGGAACCTGGAAAATTATGAACCTCACTTTCTCCTCGCGCGTTACGGGATGTCCAGGACAATGATTCAATCCCTCCTCATCGCCAATCGTGGCGAAATCGCCTGTCGGATTATCCGCACAGCCCGCCAGATGGGCATCCGCACCGTCGCGGTGTATTCGGATGCCGATGCCAAGGCGTTGCATGTGCGCTCTGCCGACGAAGCGGTGCATATCGGCCCTTCTCCGGCGCGTGAATCCTATCTTGTGGGCGAGAAGATCATTGCCGCCGCCAAGGCCACGGGGGCTGAGGCGATCCATCCGGGCTATGGCTTCCTCTCCGAAAATGCCGAGTTCGCGCAGGCGGTTATCGATGCCGGGCTGATCTGGGTCGGCCCCAATCCTGCCAGCATCACCGCGATGGGGCTGAAGGATGCGGCCAAAAAGCTGATGGCAGCGGCAGGCGTACCGGTGACGCCGGGCTATATGGGCGAAAACCAGGATCCAGCCTTCCTTGCCGAACGGGCCGCCGAGATCGGCTATCCCGTGCTGATCAAGGCTGTGGCAGGCGGCGGTGGCAAGGGGATGCGGAAGGTCACATCAGGTGAGACCTTTGCCGATGATCTTGCGTCCTGCCAGCGCGAGGCGGCCTCGTCGTTCGGCAATGCCCATGTGTTGATCGAAAAATATATCCAGCGCCCGCGCCATATCGAGGTGCAGGTGTTCGGTGACAGCCACGGCAACATCGTCCATCTGTTCGAACGCGATTGCTCGCTCCAGCGGCGGCACCAGAAGGTGATCGAAGAAGCCCCCGCACCGGGGATGGACGAAGCAACGCGCGAACAGCTTTGCGCGGCAGCGGTGAAAGCCGCCAAGGCCGTGGACTATGTTGGTGCTGGGACGATTGAATTCATTGCTGACGCCTCGGAAGGCCTGCGCGCCGACCGCATCTGGTTCATGGAAATGAATACGCGGTTGCAGGTGGAGCATCCGGTAACCGAGGAGATCACCGGGGTTGATCTGGTCGAATGGCAGTTGCGGGTGGCATCGGGCGAAGCGTTGCCGCTGGCGCAGGATGAGCTTTCGATCTCGGGCCACGCGCTCGAAGCACGGCTCTATGCCGAAGATCCGGCCAAGGGTTTCCTGCCAAGCATCGGGCGGCTCGACTTGTTCCAGTTGGGAGAAGGGCTGGGCGGGCGCATCGATACGGGCGTGTATGAAGGGGCAGAAGTATCCCCCTTCTATGATCCCATGATCGCCAAGCTGATCGCGCATGGCGACACGCGGGATGAAGCGCGCGAACTGCTCTCCGAAATGCTCGATGACAGTGCTGTATGGCCGGTTCGCACAAATGCGGCCTTTCTGATCAGCGCGCTTGCCCATCCCGATTTTGCGGCGGGCGAGGTGGATACCGGGCTGATCGGGCGTGATGGCGACGCGATGGCGGCGGCCCCTGCACCGTCTGATGAAGCGCTCAACCGGGCGGCAATGGCAATGGTGCCGCGCTCACTATTCTCCGGCTTCCGCCTTAATAGCCCGGAAGTGCGCAGCGCCGCGTTCCTGCTTGATGGCGAGCGCGCGGACGTCATGTTGCATGGCCCCGGGGCGGAAGCGCCAGCACTTTCGATGCTGCTCGCCGAAAGCGGTATGGTCTGGCAATTGCAACCCTTTCGCGCGGGCGGTGGGCATGGCGGTGCTGCGGGCGATGGTACGATCCTGTCACCTATGCCCGGCAAGATCATTGCCGTGGAAGTGATCCAAGGACAGTCTGTTTCCAAGGGGCAGAAGCTGCTGACGCTGGAAGCGATGAAGATGGAACACAGCCTCACCGCACCTTTCGATGGCGTCGTGGCAGAGCTGAACGCCACAGCAGGTGCGCAGGTGCGGGTTGAGGCATTGCTGGTGCGGGTGGAGCCTGTCTGACGACCGAATGGGAGGAAAGCCAAGATGACGACGTTCAGGGACGGTTTGCTGGAAGGAAAGGTCGCGTTCGTCGCAGGCGGTACGAGCGGGATCAATCTGGGTATCGCCAAACGCTTCGCGCAGATGGGTGCCAAAGTGGCGGTGGCGGGCCGCAATCCGGAAAAGGCCGCCAATGCCGCCGGTGAAATCGGCCATGATGCGTTGGGCCTCTCTGCCGATGTTCGCGATTATGGGGCGATCCGGCAGGCGATGGAACAGGTCGTCGAACGCTTTGGAAAGATGGACATTGTGGTTTCCGGCGCTGCGGGCAATTTTCTTTCCCCGGTGCTGGGCATGTCTGCCAATGCCTTCCGGACAGTGATCGATATTGATCTCAACGGCACGTTCAATGTCTTTAGAGGCTGCCATGATCTGCTCAATACGCCCGGCGCTTCGCTGATCGCGATCACGGCAGGGCAGGCGGTCAACGCGTCCACACTTCAGGCCCATGCGTGCGCAGCCAAGGCGGGGATCAACCAGTTGATCCGGGTACTCGCGCTGGAATGGGGGCCGGATATCCGCGTAACGGGAATCTCGCCCGGCCCGATTGCCAATACCGAAGGGATGTCGCGCCTTGCGCCCGATGCCGCGACCCGCAAGGGCCATTTTGACCGGATCGCGATGAAGCGCTGGGGCGAGATTGAGGAAATTGCCGAAGCCGCTCTGTTCCTCTGTTCTCCAGCCGCTGCCTATATCACTGGCACCATTCTCGATGTTGACGGCGGCAGCCAGATTGGCGACGCGTCGCGCAGTGATGTGACTCGCGGAATGGCCTGATGTCAGCTCTTCGGACGTCCCAGCAACTTGTCTGATATGATGCGTAGCTGGATTTCCGAAGTGCCTTCAAAAATCTTGGTCAGCCGCGCATCCCGCCAATAGCGTTCGGCGGCATAGAGCGTCGTGTAACCGGCACCGCCATGAATCTGCACCCCATCGCTGGTGACGCGTTCGGCCATTTCGGACGCGAAATATTTCGCCATCCCTGCTTCAAGGTCGCAGCGCTGGCCGGTATCGATCTGAGTGCACACATGGTAGAGCAACTGCCGCGCCGCTTCGATATCAGTCGCCATATGGGCGATTTTGAAACGGATTGCCTGATTGTCCGCGATGGGTGAACCAAACTGCACGCGCTCCCTGGCATAGTCGATGGAATCTTCCAGCGCCCCGCGTGCAAGGCCGATTGCACGCGCAGCCGTATGCGCACGCGCCGTTTCCAGACCATTCTGCGCCAGATAGAAGCCGCGCCCTTCTTCACCAATCATCGCACTGGCAGGCACGCGACAGCCGTCAAACGCCAGTTCCCATGTTTTCCAGCCAAAATAGCCGATTTTGGGGATGGGCGCGCCCGCCACATTTACCGGCAACTGCCCGCGCGGCTTTTCTACCTTGAAAGCGGAAATCCCGGCATGTTTGCGCGCCGGATCGAAGTCCCCCGTGCGCGCGAGAACCAATATGTAATCCGCGCCATCGGCAAAAGTGCACCAATATTTGTTGCCGGTAATCTCCCACTCTTCGCCCACGCGCTTGGCGCGGCACTGGATGTTGGCGATATCCGATCCGGCATTAGGTTCGGACAGCGCATAGGCACCGAGCCATTCTCCACGCGCGATGCGGGGCAAGTCTGCCTGCTTTTGCGCTTCGGACATTTCGTCCAGCCCGAACATGCCATTGCCGCGGGCGATCAGGCTGGCGACGCTCATCCAGGCCCGCGCCAGTTCTTCGGTAACCAGGCAATATTCCACAGCGCCCAATCCCAGACCGCCATATTCTTCGGGGATCAGAATGCCGAAATAGCCCATCGCCGCCAGTTTTTCGCGGAGTTCTCCGGGAATGTCTCCCTGCACGGGGTCAAGCCGGTTGGCGATAGGCAGCACTTCCCGCATGGCAAACTCGCGCGCCGATTCCTGGATCATGCGCCGTTCGTCCGTCATGAAAACCGCTGTCATCCTGTATCTCCTTTGCAATTGGCGTTAGCATCGTGACAGGCAGGCGCAATGCGTCCCGTTGCGCCCGGAGACCGGCTTGGTAACAATTGACACCAGTTGCCAATCAGCATAACTGGTTTCATCTGTTACCAGATAGACTCGAGAGGCTTGGCATATGACGGACATTTTCGAAAACCCGCTGGGTCTTGACGGGTTTGAGTTTGTGGAATTCTGCGCGCCGGAAAAGGGTCTGCTGGAACCTGTGTTTGAAGCGATGGGTTTCACCCGCATTGCCCGCCACCGGTCAAAAGATGTCGATCTGTGGCGGCAGGGCGATATAAACCTGATTGCTAATTATGAGCCCAAGAGCCCGGCGGCCTGGTTTGCTGCCGAACATGGCCCTTCGGCGTGCGGTATGGGCTTTCGTGTCCGCAATGCACGCCAGGCCTATGAAGAGGCGCTGGCGCGCGGTGCCGAACCGGTCGAGACACGCACCGGTCCGATGGAGCTGAGGCTGCCTGCCATCCGTGGCATTGGCGGCGCGATCATTTACCTTATTGACCGGTATGGCGATTCTCTGTCGATCTATGACATTGATTTCGATTATCTGCCGGGTGTGGACCGGCATCCGGTTGGCGCCGGTTTCCGCCTGATCGATCATCTGACACACAATGTCTATGGCGGCCGGATGGATCATTGGGCGAAGTTTTACGAACGCGTCTTCAATTTCCGGGAAATCCGCTTCTTCGATATCAAGGGCGAATATACTGGCCTGACAAGCCGGGCGATGACCGCACCAGATGGTCGTATTCGGATTCCGCTCAATGAGGAAGGCGCGAAAGGCGGCGGCCAGATCGACGAGTTTCTGCGTGCCTATAATGGCGAAGGTATCCAGCATATCGCCTTCATCTGTGATGATCTGATTGCCTGTCTTGACCGGATCAAAGCGCTCGGCGCGCCATTGATGGCCCCACCGCCGGCCACTTATTACGAAGCGCTAGAGGAACGTCTGCCCGGGCACGGTGAACCCGTAAACGAATTGCAGGCGCGCGGAATTTTGCTGGACGGTTCCACCGAAAATAATGACCCGCGCCTGCTTCTCCAGATTTTCGGGCAAGCACAGGTCGGGCCGCTGTTTTTCGAATTCATCCAGCGCAAGAAGGATGAGGGCTTTGGCAACGGCAATTTTACCGCGCTGTTCAAGTCGATGGAAGAAGACCAGTTGCGGCGTGGCACGCTGAAAGTAGAGGAGGCGGCGCAATGACCGTTCCTTTCGGACTAAGCCGGATCCATCATGTTGCCTATCGCTGCAAGGACGCGAAGGAGACGGTTGCGTGGTATGAACGCGTGATGGGGATGACCTATACCAGCGCTTTTTCGGAAGATCATGTGCCCTCCACCGGGGCCTATGATCCTTATATGCACGTCTTCCTTGATTGCGGCGGTGGCAATGTGCTGGCGTTTTTCGAACTGCCCGAACAGCCTGATATGGGGCGCGATCCCAACACTCCGGAATGGGTGCAGCACATCGCCTTTGAAGTGCCGGATATGGACGCGCTGCTCGCGGCCAAGGCGCATATCGAAGGGCAGGGGATTGCAGTGCTTGGCCCCACATTTCACGGCATTTTCCGTTCCATCTATTTCTTCGATCCCAACGGTCACCGGATGGAACTGGCCTGCAATATCGGCACACCGGAACAGCATGCCGAACTCAAGCGGGTCGCGCCACTGATGCTGGAGGAATGGAGCCAGACCAAGAAGGCGCCGCGCCATGCGGACTGGCTGCACAAGGATCCGGACGCGCCGAGCCTTACCCGGCAATAATCAGCTTCACGCCAGCCTGTTCGATCATTGTGGCCGTCGGATCGCTGATCCGGTCGTCCGTGATGATGGTGTCAATTTCCTCCAGCGCGCAGACGACATTGCCCGATGGCCCTTCGAATTTGCTGGCGTCCGCCAGCACAATGATTTCGTCGGCGCGCTCGATAAGTCGCCGTTCGGCTGCCACAAGCACCACATCGGCCTGCATCAGTCCCTGCGGCCCCAGCGCTGCAGCCCCCATGAACAGCCGGGGCGCATGGAATTTGGGCATGCCATCTTCGCCGAAAACGGAAAGAATGATGCTCTGTTCGGGAAACACGGCTCCCGAAGGCACCAGCACACGTGTGCCAGACTGGTTGATCAGGGCCGAAACGATGTGCAGCGAATTGGTCAGGACCTGCAGATTCAGCCCGGCAAGGTGCGGACACATTTGCAGGGTTGTTGACCCCCCATCAATCATAACCCCCTGTCCCGGCTGGCACAGGGCGGCGGCGGCTCTTCCGATCGCTTCCTTTTGTGCCGGGTGCAGGCCGATATTCTCATGAAACGGCACGCCCGCCAGATGGAGGCTGGGCGTGAGGGCATTTGAATCGTTTTCTCCGGGCGCTCTTGCCCCGCCGCGCAGGCGGACAAGTTTTCCCTCACTGGCGAGCCGCTCCAGATCGCGTCGGATCGTGGCAGGCGAGCCATCCAGCTTCGTTTCCAACTCACGAAAGGAAACAAAGCCTTTGGCCGCGATGAGGGAAAGGATCAGGTCTTCGCGTTCAGAGGCGTGCATGATTATGCGATGCGCGATTGCGTGCGCGGATTCAATCAAATTCGATCATATTGCCGCCATGCCGAAGCCGCGCCGCAAAGCATTGAGCTTTGCCGCGTTGAACGTTTTGCCCACGGGAAATGCCGCAGCGATCCCGTCAAAGCCGTGAAAGGCACCAGGCACGACGTTCAATTCGGTAAGTACGCCGGCCGCATTGAGACGCTGGGCATAGTCAATGTCTTCATCACAGAAGAGGTCGAGCGTGCCGACGCCAATAAAGGCTGGCGGCAGGCCGCGCAGATCGGCGACGCGGGCCGGCACGGCACCCTTGGGGGCACTGGCCTTGCCGGGGGCGGTTCCGAGGAAACACTCCCACCCGAAACGGTTCTGCGCAGGCGTCCAGATGATATTGCCGACATGCGATGCGACAGGACGCGACGTGCCGGTGCGGTCATCCAACATCGGATAGATAAGGCACTGGAAACAGAGCGGCACTTCGCCCCTGTCACGCGCGGTGATGGCCAGCAACGCGGCATGGCCGCCGCCCGCGCTTTCCCCCATCACCGCGATCCTGTTCGGATCGGCACCAAGTTCCGTTGCATTGGCGCGGAGCCATTTGAGGCCCGCATAATTATCTTCGATAGAACCGGCATAAATCGTTTCCGGCGCAAGGCGATAATCCACCGTCACCACAACGCAATCAAGCGTTTTGGCAATTTGCTGCAAATCATGGAGACCATTTCGGGCGGTTCCCATGATGTAGCCGCCCCCATGTGTGTGGAGAATGGCGGGGCGGCTGGTTCCGGGTTTTGCATTGATGATGTAGATCGGCACATCGGGATGCGGTTTGCCGACGGGGATAACGCGCCGTTCAGTGGGAATATCGGTGCCGGGTGCCTGTATGAAGGCCGACGGTATCGGCGCGCTGCGCAATTTGGCGAGCGTGGCGCGTGTCATTGGAGGCATTTTCGCGGAAGCGGCTTCAATTTGCGGCGCCATCCTGCGCAAATCGGGGTGAATGAGATTGAGCGGCGTATGACGGACAGGCGCCGCGCCCGCAGCGAGCGCGGAACCCGCGCGCAAAAGCGGGGCAGTCGCGGCGAGCGTAAGCGAACCAGTGACAAGGGTGCGGCGGTCCATGTTCATGTTTTTCATCCTCTCTTCCCGATCTGTTTGCTGCCGCGATCTGAATATGGCGCGGGATTCTCGTCAAAGGCTAGCCAAAAGTGAGGCCCATGCAGGTGTTTCCCGCACATGACCCAAGGCATTGATCCATGCCGCATCCCAATCCTTGGCAATACGGACCGCTGAAATTGGTAGCAGCGATCTTGAACGGCAGGACAGAGGGTGCTGGCAGTGACTCATGTGCATGTGTCGGTTCCCCTCCCTTTTCAATTTCCGGCTATGGTTCAGTGCTGTGGCAGAGCAAAGGCAATATAGGCTGAGCCCTGCGGCCCCGTGCGATCCTTGCCGCCGCTTGTGGCAATAAGCACATATTGGCGGCCCCTAATCGCGTAACTGATGGGGGTGGCATTGCCGGCATAGGGAAGGACTGTTTCCCACAACATCTTCCCGTTGCGGCTGTCAAAAGCGCGGAATTTGCGATCATGGATGGTTGCGCCAATGAAAAGCAGTCCGCTGGCAGTGAGCATCGGCCCGCCATAATTCTCTGATCCCGTGTTTCGCAGGCCTTTTGCAACGAGCGCGGGGTATTCGCCAAAAGGAATTGCCCACAAGGTCTTGCCACTGTTCAGATCGATGGCGTTGAGCGTACCCCAGGGTGGCACCACCGCAGGATAGCCTTCGGGATCCTGGAATTTCTCATAGCCGGTGAATTGATATTTTGTTGGTTTGGAACCAGCCAGTTCACGCCACTCGCGCTGGATTCGGGTCTGAACGGGTGAAGAGGATTGACCCTGCAGAAAGGCCGTGAGCAACTCTCGATCCTGTGTCCCGATTTGTGGAAATCCTGGCATTCGCCCTCTGCCGCCGGCGATGATCGTCCCGATCTGTGCGGCTGACAGCCTTTTGCCGATGTCGATGAGACTGGGGAAATCCGGCGGCGAACCTGCGCGTTTGTCACCGTGGCAGGCCGAGCATTGCGCGTTGTAAATGATCTGTCCTCGTCCGGCATTGGGATCGATCCTGCTTTCACGAAGGCCGCCGAACCACGGCACATCATTGGCATTGATGTAGATGATGCCCTTCGCGGGATTGACCGCTTCGCCACCCCATTCCGCGCCTCCGTCAAAACCCGGAAACACGATCGTTTTGCGGCTCAATCCAAGCGGCGTGAATGGGCCTTCGCTGCGTAATGTTTTGAACTTGGCGAGTGCCGCAGCATGGGCGTCAGGGGTCCGCTGCGTGAGCATGTCCTCGGTCAATCGCTGGCGCGCGAACGGTACGGGAAGGACCGGAAAGGGTTGGGTGAGGGCCGTCTTTTCCCCCGGTACATCGCTTTGCGGGACAGCGCGTTCCTCTATGGGAAAGAGCGGCGCTCCCGTTACCCGGTCAAACACGAACAGCACACCCTGTTTGGTCGCCTGTGCGACCGCATCGACGCGGTGGCCCTTGTTCACAACCGTCAATAAAGTCGGCGGCGTCGGAAAATCCCGATCCCACAGATCATGATGCACTGCCTGAAAATGCCAAAGCAGTTTTCCGGTGTTGGCATCAAGTGCGAGCAGGGAATTGGCGTAAAGATTATCGCCAATCCGGCCGGTGCCATCAAAATCCGGCGTCGCAGAGCCGGTGGGCGCATAAACGATTCCGCGCGCTTCATCGAGCGCCATGCCCGCCCATACATTCGCTCCCCCTGCCTCTTGCCATGCGCCGGCGGGCCAGGTTTCCGATCCAGGTGCGTCATCATGCGGAATGGTGTTGAACGTCCAGACCAGCGCTCCTGTCCTCACGTCAAACGCGCGAATTTGTCCGGGAGCTGCTGGATTGCCTTCGGCGGTGCGATAGCCGGTGATGATCAGGTTTTTATGGATGATGCCGGGTGTGGTGAGGAATGCCGGGAAGGAGTCCGGATCGCGCCCCATGCCGGCGCGCATGTCAATCTTGCCGCCGTCGCCAAAACTGGGGACTGGCTTGCCGGTGGCCGGATCAAGCGCATACAGCGCGCTGGCAGACGTAACGAACAGGCGGCGTTCTGTGCCGTCTGCCCAGTAACTGACTCCGCGCGCGGGCTGCATGCTTGGCGTGCCTGAAGTGAAGCGCCAAAGTTCCTTGCCGGTCGCGCCATCAATGGCAATCGCGGACTGATCGGCAGCATAGGCGTAGATCACGCCATCAATCACCACAGGGCTGGTTTGCAGCCCGCCGATGCCGGTTTCCAGACGCCAGACTTCCCGCAGCGCGGCAATATTTGCACGTTTGATCTGGGCGAGCGGAGAGAAACGCTGGCCGGCAGCGTTCCCGCCATATACGGGCCAATCCTTGCTTTGCGCGGCAGGCTGCGCCGGGATGGCCATTGAAAGAGCGGCAGCCGCCAGCGCGGCTACCCCAACCATGTACCGCTGCTTCGCGAACGCGCGCCCCATAGCTGCCTCCATTCCGTCGGCTTAGTTGGAACCTTCAGACAATCCCGGCCCCAAGCCCCACAGCCTTGCGTTGCTGCGCCTTGCGCGCACGGTAGCCGCTTTCGCGATAGGCGGCCAGCACATCGATGGCACCGCCGGCTTCAGCGCGTGCCATTGCCAGAATTGGGGACACATCGGTCTTGTAGGCGCGTCGCAGGGCCTGGAACGCCATCATCGTGTCATTGCCATCCTGCGCGGCATGCAGCGCGTCGCGATCCACGATCACGGCCTTGGCGTAACAGCTTGCGATGGCTTCGGCGGAAGACATCATGCTTTCGATCGGGTCGGTCACATTGTGCGACTGATCAATCATATAAGCCGGATCGAACCCGTCGCGCGGGTGGAGTTCGGCTTCGACAAGTTCGTTGAACACGAGAAACAACTGGTGCGGATTGATGCTGCCGCTATCCAGATCGTCATCGCCATATTTGCTGTCGTTGAAGTGAAACCCGCCCAGCTTGCCGAAGCGGTGAAGGCGGGCAACAATCTGCTCGATATTCACATTGGGCGCATGATGGCCAAGATCGACGAGGCATTTCGCCTTCGGGCCAAGCTGTTGCGCGGCAAGGATCGAACTGCCCCAGTCGCTGATCACGGTGGAATAGAAGGCCGGTTCGAACATTTTGTGTTCAAGCAGCATACGCCAGTCAGCCGGGAGGGCGGCATAGACCTGCGCGGCTGCTTCCAGATAGCGGTCGAGTGAGCGGCCCAGATCCTGCTGGCCGGGGAAATTGGTACCATCACCGACCCAGACGGTCAGATCCCGACTGCCCAGCTTCTGCCCGATCTCGATGCATTCGATATTGTGCGCAACGGCTTGCTGGCGCGTGGCCTCGACCGTCGAGGCAAGGGAGCCTGTGGCATAGGTCTGCGCCTGTCCGGCCTGATCCTGAAAGGTGTTGCTGTTGACCGCGTCAAAGCCAAGGCCGTAATCCGCGGCTTCCTGGCGAAGCGCCGCATAGTCGCTCACCTTGTCCCAGGGGAAATGGGGCGAGACCCGCGGGGTCATGGTCGAAAGCTGGTGGACGACGGCGCAATCCTCCAGCTTTTCATGAATGTTGGTGGGTTCGCCCGCAATCGGGAATTTGGCAAAGCGCGTCCCGCCGCGTCCCGCGCCCCAACTGGGAACAGCGACCGAGAAGGCAGAGACTTTCGCCTTGATAGCGTCAATATCGATCCCGCGCCGGTCAAGCTGGCGGCCAAGACTGTCATAGTCATCCTGCAACGCCGCCATCTCGGGGGCGTTGCGTTCCGCAATCTGGTCTGCGGAAAGGGGGAGGTTCATGGCTTCATCCTCTCAAAATCGTCACCCCCGCAAAGGCGGGGCAGGGCGCTGCAACGTGTCTGGTTATCGCACAAATGCCTGGGCGTTGCCCGCGTCCACGTTGATCATGTTGCCGGTCGATTTGGCAGACATGTCGCTCGCAAGGAAGTACACCGCTTCGGCAATATCGGACGGCAGCACATCGCGCTTGAGCATCGAACGGGCGCGGTAATGCTCTTCGAGTTCCGCGCCAGCGTCAATGCCGTGCGCGCCCGCGCGTTCCTTGCGCCAGTCGCCGTCCCAGATCTTGGAACCCTTGATAACCGCGTCCGGATTGACCGTGTTGACGCGGATACCCGAAGGCGCGCCTTCGAGCGCCAGGCAGCGGGCGAGGTGGAGCGAAGCCGCCTTGGCCGAGGCATAGGCCGAGGCGTTGGTCGCTGCCGCCACGCCATTCTTCGATCCGATGAACACGATGGACGTGCCGCCCTGATCCTTCATCGCCTTCATCAGCGGAAAGGCCGCGCGGGCCGTGAGGAAATAGCCCTCAGCCAGCACGTCATAATTCTTGCGCCACAGGGCAACCGTGGTTTCCTCGATCGGCGCGGAAGACGCGATGCCGGCATTGGCGACCAGGATATCAAGCCCGCCAAATTCCCGCGCACATGCATCAAAAGCGGCCTGCACCTGGGCTTCGTCGGTTACATCGCACACAGCGGAACGCACGATGTCCTTGCCGAACTGCTTGGCAAAGCCCGTGCGGACATCATCAAGCGCGCGCCCGTCGCGATCCACCAGCATCACACAGGCGCCGTCGGCCATCAGGCGGGCTGCGGTCGCCGCGCCAATGCCCCCGGCACCGCCCGTGACCAGCGCGATCTTGCCGACAAGCGGCTTGGGTGCGGGCATGCGCTGGAGTTTGGCTTCCTCAAGCAGCCAATATTCGATGTCGAATGCTTCCTGTTCGTCAAGGCCGATATAGTCGCCAATCGCTTCCGCGCCGCGCATCACGTTGATGGCATTGCCATAGAATTCGCCTGCAAGACGTGCGGTCGTCTTGTCAGCCGCAAAGGTGATCCGTCCGACACCAGGGATGAGCACGACTACGGGATTGGCATCACGGATGGCGGGAGAGTTGGCCCGCTTGCAGCGCGCGTAATAGGCGGCATAGCGATCCCGAAAGGCGCTGATTTCGCTTTCCAGATAGGCCATGTCCTCCAGTCGCGCCGGATCGAGCGTCAGCGGCGCGATCTTGGTGCGCAGGAAATGGTCGGGGCAGGATGTGCCGATGGCCGCCAGCCTGGCAAAATCGACCGAGCCGGCAAATTCGAGCGCCTCGGCATCGTCCGACCAGTGGCCAAGTTTGGTGCGTCCGCCAGTCATCAGTCCGCGCAGACGTGGCATCAGTGCGGCGGCAATCGCGGCGCGCGCCGGATCTGGCGCGACGGTTTCACCCCCGAAAGCGGGCTTTGCCCCCAGCATCGCGTTCAGATAGCGCGCGGCATCTGCGATCAGCGCAACGGTATGCTCGTAACAGGCCTTGGCCGTGTCGGCCCAGCAGATGATGCCATGCCCGGCGAGCATCACGCCTTCAACGCCGGGATTGGCGTGCACATAGTCCCGCAACTGGACGCCAAGCGTATAGCCGGGCCGTTTCCAGGGCAGCCAGCCGATCTTGCCGCCCCAGATTTCGCGTGTTGCCGCTTCCCCGCCCGATGACGCCGCCAGCGCGATGATGGCATCGGGGTGGACATGATCGACATGCGCGAAGGGCAGCAGGCTGTGCAGCGGCGTATCGATAGAGGCCGCGCGCCCATTCAGGTTGAAGGTGCAGTGCGGCAGATAGCCGACCATCTTGTCATCATCGTCCGGCCCGGCATAATGGGCTTCAAGGCTCAGAAGTTTGTCCTGATACAGCGTGGCGAAGCCGTCCAGCTTCATCGAACCAATGTCTCCGCCCGAGCCTTTCACCCAGAGTATCTCGACAGGCGCACCGCTCAGCGGATCAGTCTCTTCCAGCTTGGCAGATGTATTGCCGCCGCCGAAGTTGGTGACAGTCAGGTCCGATCCCAGCAGGTTCGAGCGATAGAGCAGCAGCTCGGCGGGCGACTTGCTGGCAGCGTTTGCGTCGCTCCAGCGGCTCTCCGGCACGGCGAAAGGGATGGCGTGGTGGGCGATGATGGGTGTGTGGGCGTTCATGCTGTTTCCGCTAAGTTGGCGAAGGTGACGCGCCGCTAACATTTTTGCTGGCATAGATCAATCATTATCGCTAGTGATCAATCATTATCGCGCAAATGGGAGAGGAAATTGGGCGAAGGCGCCACAATCGTCGCGGATTTCGGCAAGACGCTGTCCAAGATCACTTTGTGGTCAAAAGACGGACGAATGCTGGATCGAGTCGTGCGCCCGAATGAGCCCCAAGCTGCACCCGACTATGCGGCGCTTGATGCGACGCGAATCGGTGACTGGCTGATCGAAACCCTGGCGCGCTTCGCGAATCATCCGGTGGAAGCGATCATCCCGGTTGCACACGGTGCCGCGGTCGTCGGCTTGGCCGATGGCGCGCTTGCCTTTCCGCCGCTGGATTATGAGCAGGCAATTCCCGCACCAATCATGGCAGCGTATCGCGCGCAACGGGACAGATTTGCGCATACCGGATCACCCGCGCTTCCTGATGGCCTGAATATCGGCAGCCAACTCCACTGGCTTGAGGCGCTGCACGGAGACAGGTTCCGCGCCGCGACGCTGCTGCCCTACGCGCAATATTGGGCGTGGTTGCTGTCTGGCGAAATGCGCAGCGAAGTGACCAGCCTTGGCTGTCATTCGGACCTGTGGTCGCCCGCAGCAGGGGGCTTTTCCCTGATGGCGAAGCGGCGCGGATGGGCGGGGCAGTTCGCACCTCTCACAATGGCGGGCGATGTGATCGGCACGCTGCGCCCCGAGATCGCACAGCGCACCGGCCTTTTGCCTTCGGTGCATGTGCATGCCGGTCTGCATGATTCGAATGCGGCGCTGCTGGCGGCGCGTGGATTCCCCGAAATTGCCGACAATGAGGCAACGGTGCTGTCCACAGGCACCTGGTTTGTGGCGATGCGGTCACCCAAAACGCCGGTTGATCTCGCTGCCTTGCCCGAAGAGCGGGACTGCCTTGTCAATATGGATGCCTTTGGCCAGCCCGTGCCATCAGCGCGCTTCATGGGCGGTCGGGAAATCGAGACGCTGATCGAAATTGACACGCGCCGCGTGGATATCAAGCCAGACCAACCCGCGCTCCTTGCCGCCGTGCAGGATGTGCTGGTGGCGGGGGCCATGCTGCGTCCCGCATTCGCGCTGGGCTTCGGGCCTTTTCCGGGCCATGTGGGCCGCTGGATCAATCGCCCGGATGACTGGTTTGCCCGCCGGGCCGCCGCCTGCCTTTATGCGGCTCTGGTCGCGGAAACCTCGCTGTCGCTCATCGGCGCGCGCGGTACTCTGCTCGTCGAAGGCCGTTTTGCCGAAGCGGACGTGTTTGTCCGCGCGCTGGCATCGTTGCGGCCCGATCTGACCATTTACACCGCCAACGCGCATAACGATGTATCGTTCGGGGCGCTGCGGCTGATTGATCCTTCGCTCCGGCCCGATGGCACGCTGACCCGCGTTCGCCCGCTTGAGCAGGATCTGGCCGGATACAAGAACCGTTGGCAGGCAATGACAGGGAAGAGTGGATGAGCGGAACATCAGGCGGCCAGGAAAGCTGGCGCAATACAATCCTGGCGGGCCTCGCCAATTATATCGATGCAGGCTCGATTGTCGCGGGATCGGCCGCGCTGGCCCTGTGGAAAGCGCAATATGGACTGTCTGACACCTTTCTTGGCCTTATCGCCGCGTTCAGCGCGAATGCGATTTCGGCAGGTGTCGGCGCGCTGATCGGTGGCATCCTGTGCGATAAATATGGTCGCAAGAAGATCTACCAGTTCGACATGATCTTTTACGCATTTGGCATGATGTTCCTTGTTTTTGCGAACGCGCCCTGGATGATTGTTGCGGGCTTTGTCATGGTCGGTTTGGCGGTCGGCGCCGATATTCCGGCAAGCTGGTCTCTGATTGCCGAAATGGCCCCGGACGACAAGCGCGGCAAGCATTCCGGCGTGGCCCAGGTGCTGTGGTATCTGGGGCCCGTCATCGTTCTGATCGCGTTTCTGGTTCTGGAGCCGTTGGGCATTCTTGCCGCACGGATCGTGTTCGCGCATCTGGCCATCCTGGCGCTCGCCCTGACTTTGCTGCGCAGCCGGATGAAGGAATCGGAACGCTGGGAAGCCGCGCAAGTGGAGAAAGCGGAAACCAAGGCGGATTGGCGCGTGCTGCTTCAACCCCGGCACATCAAGTCGATGGCGTTCCTTGTAGGCATGTATGGCCTGTGGAATTTGTGGGCTGGCACCAACGGCTTCTTCTTTCCCTATATCCTGCGCACTGTGGGTGATCAGAGCCAGCAGATGAGCGTCGCCCTGCAAGCGGGCGGATTCGTTCTGTCGATGCTGTCCATCTATTTCGTCTTCATGCGCTTTTCTGACCGGGTGAATCAACGGCTGCTGTTCGGTATATCGGCAGGCATGCAGATCGTGGGAATGGCGCTGCTGGCGCTGTTTCCGCTGACCTTGCCGATTGCCATGCTGCATATTTTCCTGATGCAGTTTGGCGGCGGTTTTGGCGCGCAAAGCTTCTTCCAGTTGTGGAGCGCCGAACAATTCCCGACGGCAGTACGCGCGACAGCGCAAGGGGCAACCTTTGCGATTGTGCGCGTCGGGCTGGGCTGCTTCGCCTTCTTCGTGCCTGCACTCACGGCTACGGGTTTTACGACTCTGGCTTGGATTCTGGTTGGCTTCCTTGTTGCCAGTGCCGCAGTCGGGATGATCTGGGCACCACGCAACGAAGGCAAATCGCTCGAAGAGTTGGAGGCGGCGCGGGCGGCAAAGGGCGCGTGACCTTTAATCGTCAGACCGATGTCGGGCGCATTGGCACCCGCGCGACGGACCCTGACGAAATTCGATCAAAAGACTAATCAAGACCATGAGAGGTTCTGCAACATGAAAAAATCCTGCTTTTTTGCCACGACACTGCTCGCTGCGTGTGCCCCTGTGCACATGGCGATGGCGGACGCTCCGTCGTCTGCTTCGCTTGAAGGCCAGTTTCGCGATCCGCCCCAGACCGCCCGCCCGCGTGTGTGGTGGCATTGGATGAATGGCAACATTTCCAAGGAAGGTATTGCCAAGGATATGGCGTGGATGAAGCGCGTGGGCATTGGCGGCCTGCAGAACTTCGATGCCAATCTGATGACGCCGCAGATCGTGGACAAGCGGCTGGTCTATATGACGCCTGAATGGAAAGACGCGTTTGCCTTCGCTGCCGCGGAGGCTGATCGTCAGGGTCTGGAGCTGGCGATCGCCGCCTCACCCGGTTGGTCGGAAACCGGTGGGCCTTGGGTGCCCCCGGAAGATGGCCTCAAGAAGCTGGTATGGTCCGAGACGCTTGTGACCGGCGGCAAGCCCTTCAAGGGGAAGCTCGCCGCGCCCCCGCAAACCACAGGGCCGTTCGGGTCGCTGGGTATGACGGGCGGCATCGAAGAAATGATAAGTGGCGAAAAAGCGAAAGCGCCGCCGCAGCACTATGGCGAGGTGAAGGTTTTGGCTTTCCCCGTCGCGAGTGCAACCAAGCTGACGCCGGTCGCCGCCAAAGACGGGATGGGCAATGCGCTGGAAGTCGCGGGATTGGCCGATGTCGAACTGAGCAAGGGGGTGGATATCGCGCGGGGTGGCGAAGGCAAAAACCCGGTCATCGTGCTCGATTATGGAAAGCCTGTCACCGCGCAGGGCTTGTCCATGTTCGCGCCGGGTGCCGCGATGATGTTCGCCGGCGCGCTCTATTCGCCCCGACTCGAAGCCAGCGAAAACGGCACGGAATGGCGCAAGGTCGTTGATTTCGAGACGTCTCAGGTTACGGCAACCTACGCATTTCCGGCAACCACCGCCCGCTATTTCCGGGTTGAGTTTCTGCCGAGGAAAGGGGTCGGCCTGCAGATGGGCACGGCGGCTCCCGGCGTTGCCATGGATGGCGACATATTCGCCGCCATGGGCAAGGCCATTCTGAGCAAGCCGCTGACGGTGGGCGACTTCCAGTTGTTTGGCGATCCGCGTATCGACCGTTTTGAAACCAAGGCCGGTTTTGCAATTGCCCAGGATTATTATGCGCTGACCAATCCCGCCGACGGTGCCAGTGGTATAGCACCCGGCAGCGTCATTGACCTGACCGGAAAGCTGAAGGCCGATGATTCGCTCACCTGGACGCCGCCCAAGGGCAACTGGCGCGTGCTGCGGTTCGGCTACTCGTTGCTCGGCACGACCAACCATCCGGCACCGCCCGAAGCGACGGGGCTGGAAGTGGACAAGTTCGATGGCGCTGCCGTGCGCCGCTATATGGAACATTATCTTGGCATGTATAAGGATGCTTCTGGCGGGCTGATTGGCAAGCGTGGGGTACAGGCGATCCTTACTGACAGCATCGAAGTCGGCGCGGCCAACTGGACGCCCAAAATGATCGAACAATTCACGCGGCTGCGCGGTTATGATCCCGTGCCCTGGTTTCCTGCGCTGACCGGCGTTCTGGTCGGCAGCCGCGAAGATAGCGACAAGTTCCTCTTCGATTACCGCCGCACTCTCGCCGATCTGATGGCAAGCGAGCATTACGGCACCGTTGCTGCGGTCGCACACGAAAACGGCCTCAAAGTCTATGGCGAGGCGCTGGAAGATCATCGCCCTTCGCTCGGCGATGATATGTCGATGCGCAGTCACGCCGATATTCCGATGGCCGCGATGTGGACGCACACGCGCAAGGACGGGCCGAAACTCTCGTATATCGCGGACATCAAGGGTGCGGCGTCGGTCGCCCATATTTACGGCCAGAATCTGGTGGCGGCGGAATCGATGACGGCGTCGATGAATCCGTGGAACTATGCGCCCAATGGCCTCAAGCGGATCATCGATCTTGAATTCGTGACCGGGGTCAACCGCCCGGTGGTGCATACGTCTGTCCATGTGCCGGTCGATACCAAGGTGCCGGGCCTGTCGCTGTTCATCTTCGGCCAGTATTTCAATCGCAATGAAAGCTGGGCGGAAATGGCGAAGCCCTGGGTCGATTATATGGCGCGCAATTCGCTGATGCTTCAGCAGGGGCGCAATGTGGCCGATATCGGCTATTTCTATGGTGAAGAAGGGCCGCTGACCGGGCTTTATGGCGATAAGGCGGTGCCTGACGCGCCTTCGGCCAATGCCTATGATTTCGTCAATGCCGATGCGCTGACGGGTGCGCTTTCCAATGATGGCGGGGATATCGTGGCGTCGGGTGGCGCGCGCTACCGGGCGATTTACCTCGGCGGTTCTTCACGTAAGATGACGCTGCCGGTATTGCAGCGACTAGCGGCGCTGGTCGAGGGCGGGGCGACGGTGATTGGCAAGGCACCCGAAGGCAGCCCCTCGCTTGGCGGCGATGCAGCGACTTACAAGGCGCTTGTCGCAAAGCTCTGGCCCGGTGGCGCAGTGACGACCATCGGCAAGGGGCGCGTCATTGCGTCCTCCGATGTCAACGCCGCCCTTGGCGAGATTGGTGTTGCTCCCGACTTTCGCTATTCGGGCGGCAC
>JANOAJ010000236.1:0-8780 GCA_031411035.1 Sphingomonadales bacterium | reverse complement strand
TCGAACCGGTCCCTCGACTTCGCTCGGGAAGACGGAAACTCACCGATCATAAGCCTTGGGCAAATTCCCTTCCTGAGGCCGGGCATAACGATCCCGCAGCCGGGTCTGGCGGGTTTCGAGCGGCTGACGCACACCATCGATCCACACCGCTTCCACACCCGAACTGACTTCCAGCGGATCACCATCCCAGATCACCACATCACCGCGCCGCCCGGCTTTGAGTGAGCCGATATCTCCACCCAGCCCCATCACTTCGGCAGGTTTGGAAGTGATGGCGGCAAAGGCATCATTCCAGTTGAGGCCCGTCGCCCCCGGCACTCTCGTCAGCGCGACAAGATTGCCCGCATATTGCGTGGCGTGCATGGCTTGGCGCGTGTCATCATCATCGATCATGCCGATGGCCAGATTGACGCCCGCAGCCTTCATCCGCCCGACGCTCGACTGGGTGGCGGCGATGGTTTCGAACGATCCGGGCAGATCATTCACGGCAGAGGCAATCACCGGCACCTTGGACGCCGCCAGTTGGGATGCGACCCGCCAGCCTTCAGTGACGCCGACCAGCACGAGATCAAGCGCGGGATATTCTTTCTTCAGATCCAGCACGGCCAGAATGTCGGTCGCGCTTTCCACATGGATGGCGAGCTTGGTCTGCCCGTTGACCACAGATACCAGCGCCGCCGCATCCACCGGCTTCAACTGGGAATCCTCGCGCAGCTTGCCTGCCGCGTAAGCCCGCGCCTCGGCCAGCGCATTGCGGAACGCGGCGTAGAGCGCCGGGCGGCTGCCTCCGGCGCGATTGGCCCCCGCCTCGCCAAATTCCACAAATTCGAAGAGCCTGGCGCGGGTGACAGGCGTCGTATCTGCCCCCATGTCAATCATCGCGCCCAACCCGCCGAAAATGGCGTTGCCGGCGTCGGGCGAAACCACCGCCCGCGTGACCCCCGCCGCGCGGTTGACGGCAATGGCGGCAACATCCGGATTGATCGCAGGCGCTATATCAAGCGAGGCGTTGAAGGGCGTATCCTTTGCCGAACTGTCATTGCTTTCATTGACGGCATCGACACCCGCCAGCCCGATCCGGCTGAACCCCGCGACAATGCCGGGTGTCACCCATTTGCCGGTGGCATCAATGCGCTGCGCCCCGGCAGGCACGGCAACGCCCTGCCCCGCGGCCACAATCCGCCCGTTGCTGACGATCACCGTGCCATTCTCTATAGGCGCGGAACCATCCCCGATCACCACCTTGCCACCTGTAATGGCAACGGTCTGCCCGGTGGCAGGCGTGGCGAGACAAAAAGCGAGAACGAACCATGTGAACCTGCTCCCGCGCGGGATTTTCTTTGGTTCACGCGGAGACGCGAAGGCGCGGAGGGGTGTCTTGCCAAGCGTCGCATCTAAATCCGGAATGTGGCTGTTGAGACTGATTGTACGGCCAGTCTCCGCGTCTCCGCGTCTCCGCGTGAACAATTTCATTTCACATCCCCTTCACCCGGCTGGCCCAGTTCAAAATCACTCACTGGCCGCTTCTTCGGATCGCTGGCATCATACATCAGCGCGCCATCGATCCAGACCTTGTCCGGCCGCGTATAAACGCTCAGCGGATTGCCGTTCCACAGCACCACATCGGCCATCTTGCCTGCTTTCAGGCTGCCGGTCTTGTCCGCGATGCCCAGTGCCTTGGCCGGGTTGTAGCTGAGCCACGTCCAGGCATGTTCATCGCTGATCCTGATGCCCATCCGCCGCCCGTCCGCCAGCGCCTTGGCCGCTTCCTGATTGAGCCGCTGGATGCCGTTCGCGTCATCGGAATGGACAATCGCACACGCGCCTTCATTATCCACCAGCGGAATATTCTCGTTGATGGCGTCATAGGACTCCATCTTGAAGCCCCACCAGTCCGCCCACATCGCCGAACAGATGCCATTGGCTTTCAGCAGATCGGCGATCTTGTAGGCTTCCACGGCGTGGTGGAACGCGCTGATCTTGTAGCCGAATTCCTTCGACATATCGATCACCTGCGCCATCTCGTCCGCGCGGTAGCAAAGGTTCTGGACAAGGATTTCCCCGGAAAGAACGCCAGCCAGTGTTTCAAGCTGAAGATTGCGCGTCACTGTTTCGCCCTTGTCGAGCTTGCGCTTGTAATCCGCCGCGTTGATCCAGGTCTGGCGGTTGACGGCCATGTTGCCCATCCGCGTGGCAGGCATCTGGCCTTTGGAACCGTACACCCGCTTCGGATTTTCACCACACGCCATTTTCAGACCATAGGGCGCTCCGGGAAACTTCATCCCCTGCGCCGTGCGCGCATAGACATTTTTGAGCACCACGGAACGTCCGCAAAACAGGTTGGCCGAACCGGGCAGGATTTGCAGCGCTGTTACGCCGCCATTGGCCAGCGCCCGGGAAAAACCGGGATCTTGCGGCCAGACACTGTGTTCCGCCCAGACCTCCGATCGCACCGGTCCTGTCGCTTCATTGCCATCGGAATGCGCGTCAACGCCGGGCGAGGGATAGTCACCCAGATGCGAATGGATATCGATGATGCCGGGCGTCACCCATTTTCCCGTGCCGTCAAACACAGCGATGTCAGCCGGGATCGGGGTATCCGCGCCGCCTACTGCCGCGATCTTGCCATCATGGAAGACCACCACGCCATTCTCAATCCGCCCGCCTTCGCCATCATAGATGGTAACGTTGCGGATCGCGGTCGCCACGCCCGGATAGGGCTTGTAGGTGGAAGGATAGGGGTCCTTGTTGAGCGGCGCGGGTTTGGCCGCCGCCGTCTTGGGCGCGGAGCCGCTTCCTGCAGAGCAAGCCGTGAGCGCCAGCGCGCAGGCGAGAGCCATCAGTCTCATGCTATTTTACCCCGTGCATCAGATATTTAAGCGGGAAGGAGATCAGTAGCAGCAGCAGCCCGATCCCGATGGAGACTTCCCCGATTGTCGTGAACACGCCGGTATAGGTATCCAGACTGACCTTGAGGTTGGTCACCTGGCCGCCCACGGTTTCCACACTCGCCACCTGCGCGATCATGCCCGCGACATATTGCGCGACCGAAATGGAGAGGAACCAGACCCCCATCATCATCCCCACAATCCGCGCGATGGAAAGCTTGGTGATCATGCTCAGGCCCACGGGCGAGATACACAGTTCCGCGACGGAATGGATCAGATAGAGTCCGGCCAGCCACGCCATGCCGACCTTGAAGTCAGACCCGGCAAATTGCGCACCCCAGACAAGGAAGAGAAAGCCAGCGCCAACTCCCATCAGGGCAATGGCGAATTTGATCGGGATGCTGGGTTCCAGCCCGCGCTTCGCCAGCGCCGTCCAGAACACGCTGAACACCGGGGCCAATGCGACAATGAAAAGCGCGTTGAAAATCTGCGTTTGCCCTGCCGGCATCAGATAGACCGGCTGGTCAATCAGCCCGGATCGCGCAAAGTGGAGACCGACAAGGGCCAGCAGCCCACCAACGCCGAACCACATGCCCATCGAGCGTTTCGTACCCGGCTCCTCCCCGCTGGAAAAAAACCACCATGCCAGTCTCGCAAGGCCAAAGCTAACGGCCGCCGCCACGGCATAATATGTCCACGGATTGTCGCGGAACATCGAAAATAGCGGGCGCGTCCACTCAAGCGCCAGCTCCGTATTGCGATCCGCAAAGAGAGTCAGTGACGATCCGGCTTGTTCGAACAGCGTCCAGAAAACCACATTGAAGATGATCAGGATCATCGCCGCCAGCATCATCTGGAATTCCTGCCGCGAACCCTTGATAAACGACCAGATCAGGATCAGCGGCACGCCGAACAGAAAGGTCAGGAACAGCGCCTTGCCCATGATCGGCAGGGTCAGAATATAACCGATAATGCCCGAACCTGCGGCGGGCTTCACATAATTCATCAGGTTCGAAAACAGGAACCAGAAGACCGGAATGGTGAGCAGCGCCCCTCCGTAAATATACCAGTCCTTGCCCGCATCGGCAGTCGCGGGCCGTTCACCATAGCCATCAAGGCGACCGCCATCGAACTGGAAGAGGAGCCATGAACAGAGCATGCCGACAGCCGCAAGCCCGAATCCGGCCCAGAAGCCCAGCGATTCCGCCAGCATCGGGCAAAAGAATTGCGAAATCAGCGATCCCAGGTTGATACCCATGTAGAACATCGTGAACCCGGCATCACGCCGCCTGTCTCCATCCGCATAGAGTGATCCGACAATGGTCGAGATATTGGGCTTGAAAAAGCCGTTGCCAATCGTGACGGTGGACAGCCCCAGAAGCAGCATCAGCACAAAAAAGGGAGAGCGTTCACCATCGGATTTGAAATCGCCATCTGCAAATTTGCGGACTTCCGTCTTGTCCGCTGCCAGCAGGGACACGGTTTTGTCCTCATTGCCCTTTATCTGCAGTTTCTGGCCGTCAAGCGTAACAAATTTGGTTTGCGCTTCGCCCTTGCCCTCGACGGTAATCTCATACTTCTGGCCATCGATCGTCGAAAACGGCTTGGCGGAATCGCTGCTGGCGCTGAAGGCGAGGATGAAATAGCCGATCGACATCATGATGGCGCCGAACTTTACCGAGCGCTTCGAACCCAGATAATTGTCCGCGATCAGGCCGCCCACCAGCGGCGTGAGATACACCAGCGCCGTGAAACCGCCATAAAGGCCCGCTGTCGTCGTATCGCTGAAGAGGAAATGGTTGGCGAGATAGAGGGTGAGGATCGCCCGCATGCCATAATAGCCGAAGCGTTCCCACATTTCGGTGGTGAACAGGCGTTTGAGCTGTTTGGGATGGCCGAACCAGCCGCCCTGCGCGTGCATATCAATGGTGGTGATATCGACCGGGACGGCGCCCGGTTCGCTTGCTGTGTCGTCGGTGATCGACATGTGATCCTGCGCTCCCCGTGGATTCTGTTGCTGGCGAACCTAGCGGGGAATCCGGAACCCTCAAGCAATTTTATTGCGTGAGTTTTTGTGCTTCTTCCGTCAGCAGACGAACCCGCGCCTTTGTCCGCTGGTGCGTACCATCGGAAAAGATGCCCGCGCCCGTCTTGCGTCCGAAGCGCTGCCAGAACCGCGCGGCGGCCAGGGGATCATATCCGGCGGTCTTGAGCAGGCGGAGGCTGAATTTATCCGCCTCCATCTCGGTCGCCCGGATTGTCTCCGAGCGCCGTCCTTCCCTGTCGAGGCGTTCGCGGTGGCCCAGAATGTTGTGGGCCATTTCATGCGCGATGATCGCCGCCAGTTCATTGTCATCCGCCGCATATTCAGCGACCGCGCTGGTCAGTTGCACATAGGTGCCATCGGCATGGGCGTTGAGCTTGCGCCCCGGCACCACCTGCACGCGGGACGCGCATCCCGGTGTGCCTGCCAGCATGAAGGGCCTTGGATGATCGGGACGATCCACGATCAGGATGGTAGGGCCGCTTTCGATGGCGGCCTCTATCTTCGCGATCCGGGCGTAGGGTGCCTTGGGGTCGCTTGCCCCAATCGGCTGCCCGTCCAGCGCCATGATTGCGTCGCCGGCACGAAGCCCGGCCTGATCAGCGACACTGCCCGGTATCACTGCGGAAATGGCCGGATAGGTGCCGAGCCCGAATGTCGTTGCTGCGGCATCCCGGTCCGCACCGCTGAATTGGACGAGATCCTGCAGCACAATCCCGGCCTGAGGCGCGCGACGCACACATTCCGCGACATTGGCAATGGCAAGCCGCGTACCAATCGACGCCACCCGCAAATCCAGCGCGACAAGGTTGTGCAAAGCGTCCGCCCGGTCAGGTGCCGGGGCGGCAGCGACACACAACAGCGCCGCTGCCAGACCGGCAAGTCTCACCCGCCAACCGCCTGTTCGATCACGCCAAAGATCGGGTGATGCCGGGTATCCTCCATCCAGATACGCACGGTATCGCCGTGCTTGAGGAATGGCGTTTCCGCAGCACCGCGCTGGATGGTTTCCACCGTCCGCACTTCGGCAAGGCAGGAATAGCCCAACCCGCCCTCGCTGACTGGCTTGCCGGGGCCGCCGCCCCCATCGCGATTGGAAACCGTGCCTGAACCAATGATCGTTCCGGCCCCCAGCGCGCGCGTTTTGGCGGCATGGGCGATGAGCTGGCCGAAATCGAACGTCATATCCACGCCCGCATCCGCGCGACCGAGCGGCTGACCATTCAGATCCACGCACAGGGCGCCGTGCAGCCTGCCACCATCCCAGCGATCCCCAAGCGCATCGGGCGTAACGAATACCGGCGAAAACGCACTGGCGGGTTTGGACTGGAAGAATCCGAATCCCTTGCCCAGCTCTCCCGGAATAAGGTTGCGCAAGGAGACATCATTGGTCAGCCCCACCAGCCGGATCGCGGCGCGGGCGTCTTCGACCGAAGCGCCCAGAGGCACGTCGCCCGTGACCACCACGACTTCCGCCTCCATATCGCAACCCCAGGCTTCATCGGCCAGCGGGATCGCGTCACGCGGCCCGAGAAAACCGTCCGACCCGCCCTGATACATCAGCGGATCATGCCAGAAACTCTCCGGCATTTCCGCCCCGCGCGCCTGGCGCACGAGTGCGACATGGTTCACATAAGCAGAGCCATCCGCCCATTGATAGGCGCGCGGCAAAGGGGCAGCCGCTTCCCGCTCGTGAAAGCGTTCGCGCGGAATGGCCGCATGTTCCAGATCAAGCGCCAGATTGCGCAGCGCCGGTTCAAACCAGTTCCAGCCATCAAGTGCGGCTTGCAGCGTCGGCACGATGTGTGCGGCGTCGGCATACCAGGCCAGATCGTTGGAAACGACGACAAGGCGGCCATCGCGCCCGGATTTCAAAGAGGCAAGTTTCATCCAGACATCCTTATTGTTATGGGCAATAGAAGCACAAGGCCGCGCGCGCGCATAGGGGGAATGGTCAATGTGGAGATATGGCACAGCGCTTTCAGCAGCTCTGATCGCTGTAACCCCTGCGCTTGCAGATCGCGGCCCCACCCAGGAGGACCTTGCCAATCGCGGCTATGTTGCCGATCTGGGGCATCCGGCAGGCTGGTATTATGCGCAGCACAAGAAAGTGAACGCGGCGCTGGCCGCGCTTCAGCCACAGCGGCCCGGCGTGATCGATGCCTATGTCGTTGCCGTCGGGCTGGATGCCGATGCGGTTTTCGGGCGTGAGGCGGCAGAGGCATCCCGCGTGCTGGCCCATCGCTTTGATGCGGTGGGGCGCACCGTGCTGCTCGCAGCGGGCGGCGGTGCGGCAGACGCCAACATCCCTTATGGCACGCCCCAGAATCTGGCCATTGTGCTGGATGCCGTTGCCGCACGAATGGATCCGGGTGAAGATGTGCTCATCTTCTATTCCACCAGCCATGGCGACGGAAAGATCGGCCTTGCCTATCAGGACGGCGAAAATGGCTATGGCATGATCAGCCCCAAGCGCCTTGCCGAACTGTTGAAGACCACCGGCATCAAACGGCGACTGGTGATGCTGTCCGCTTGCTATTCCGGCGTGTTCGTGCCCGTTCTGGATGATGAAGACAGCGTGGTTATCACGGCCGCGTCCAAGGAAACCACGTCATTCGGTTGCGCGGCAACCAATGACTGGACCTTTTTCGGCGATGCCCTGATCAACAATGCCTTGCGCGAACCCCTGCCTCTGGCCGAAGCGGTGGGCAAAGCCTTCGGGCTGGTCAGCCAATGGGAAACCATGAAGGGCCTGCCCGCGTCCTACCCCCAGTTCCACATCGGCGCCCGCGCGCTGGAATGGCTGACCCCGCTGGAAGCGCGGATGCCCAAGGGCGTGACAGCAAAAGTGGGGCGGCCTGCGATTGGGGGGTAGAGTTATTTGCCCGGCGGCTCGCTGATAAAGCCGATACGAGCAACGCCTGCGGCCTGCAGCGAAGATATGACAGGCCCAACACAACGGTATGGTGTTTCCCCTGCCGGGATGATGTGAACCTCACGAATTGAACCTTTTCGCGTTTTCAGAAACGCTGCCAATCCGCTTTTGCCTTGACCAACAGCAAATCGATGGCCTTCCAATTCCAATATACAGTGATCGTCAGAGAATTCAATTTTGACAGGCGCTGCGTTGCCCTGCTCCACCGGTTGGCTACAACCAAGCAGCGGCATCAATAATGCCATCAGAGCTTGAAATGTGACTTTTCCCGTCACGCCGCCACGCTGATCCCCGCTTCAATCTCCGCAGCCTTGGCTTCCACCAGCTTGACGATGTGATCGATCATGCCTTCATCCTGCACATGATGATCGGTGACGCCTGAGAGATAGACCATATGCTTGCCCGCCCCGCCGCCGGTAAGCCCAATATCGGTTTCGCGCGCCTCGCCGGGGCCGTTTACGACGCAGCCAAGCACGGAGAGCGAGAGGGGGGTGTGGATGTGCTGGAGGCGTTCTTCCAGTGCCTGCACGGTGCGGATCACATCGAACCCCTGACGGGCGCAGGAGGGGCACGATACCACACGCACCCCGCGCGTGCGGATACCGAGTGATTTTAGGATTTCATAGCCGACCCGCACTTCCTCCTCCGGTTCGGCGGAGAGGGAAACACGGATCGTGTCTCCAATCCCGGCCCAGAGGAGGGAGCCGATGCCGATGGCGGATTTGACTGTGCCGCCGCGCTGGCCGCCCGCTTCGGTGATGCCCAGATGCAGGGGGCAATCCACCGTTTCCGCCAGTTGGTGGTAGGCCGCGACCGCCAGAAAATGGTCGCTGGCTTTCACCGCCACCTTATATTCGCGGAAATCATGATCTTCGAGCAGGCGGATATGATCGAGCGCGCTTTCCACCAGCGC
>JANOAJ010000235.1:0-29433 GCA_031411035.1 Sphingomonadales bacterium | reverse complement strand
CATCCAGCAGATCCGCAGCAACGCCAACCGCGCCGCCAGCCTGACGCGGCAATTGCTGGCCTTTTCCCGCCAGCAGACGTTGCGGCCCCAGATTTTGCAGTTGCCCGATATTGTTTCGGAAATTTCCAACCTGCTCCAGCGTCTGCTGGGGGAAACGGTGGTGCTGACCGTCAAGCATGGCCGCAATCTGGGTGCGGTGCGCGCTGATCCGGGGCAGCTGGAACAGGTGATCGTCAACCTTGCGGTCAACGCCCGTGACGCAATGCCACGCGGCGGCACTGTAACCATCCAGACCTATAGCGTGCCGATCGCCGAAGTGCGCAAGCTGGGCAGCGATATCCTGCCGATCGCGGATTATACCGCGCTCAGCGTGTCTGACACCGGCACAGGCATCGCCCCCGAACTGCTGCCCAAGATATTCGAACCCTTTTTCACAACCAAGGAAGTGGGGAAGGGCACCGGGCTGGGCCTTTCCACGGTTTACGGGATCGTGAAGCAATCGGGCGGGTTCATCTTTGCTGATTCGAAGCCCGGGGAAGGGACGAGCTTTGTCATCTACCTGCCTGTCCACCGGGCCGAAGCGGCCGCCGCACCGGCCCGCGTGAAAGCGAAGGAAAAGCCGGCGGAAACCTGGGGAAGCGGCACCATCCTGCTGGTCGAGGATGAGGATATGGTGCGTGCCGTTGCCGAACGAGCGCTGACCCGGAACGGCTACACAGTGGTGACTGCCGAGAATGGTGAGGCTGCGTTGCAGATTCTCGCCCAGCGCAGCGATATTGACCTGATGGTTTCCGATGTTGTGATGCCGGTGATGGATGGGCCCACAATGGTGCGGCAGGCACGCGTGGAATTCCCCAACATGCCGATTGTGTTCATGTCCGGATATGCCGAGGAACAGTTGCGCAAGATGATTGATCTGGACAATATCGCGTTCCTGCCAAAGCCGTTTTCCGTGCAGCAATTGGCAGAAGCGGTGAAAGATGCGCTGGTGGTGCGTGGATAACAGGCATTTTTCAGTCTGTTAGCTTGCATGGAACAGAAGGCGAAAATTTTTTTCGTTTTCCTCTTGTTCTTCCGGAACAAAGACAATACATGAACCTCACGCATTGACGGGATGCGCGGGACGGCTAGGAGGTTCAGGCCATGGCGGCACAGCTTAAACTGATTGACGGCGCGAGGGATATGGACAGGGAAAAGGCACTGGAAGCTGCGCTGGCGCAGATTGACCGCGCGTTCGGCAAAGGCTCTGCCATGAAGCTGGGAAGCCGCGACGCCATCGAGATTGAAGCGGTTTCCACCGGCTCGCTCGGCCTGGATATCGCGCTCGGCATCGGCGGGTTGCCCAAGGGGCGCGTGATCGAGATTTTCGGGCCCGAAAGCTCCGGCAAGACGACGCTTGCGCTTCATGCCATTGCAGAAGCGCAAAAGAAGGGCGGCACAGCCGCGTTCATCGACGCCGAACATGCGCTTGATCCCGGCTATGCCAAGAAGCTTGGTGTCGATATCGACAATCTGATCGTCTCCCAGCCTGACACTGGTGAGCAGGCATTGGAGATTACGGATACGCTGGTGCGATCCAACGCAGTTGATGTTCTGGTGATCGATTCGGTGGCAGCACTCGTCCCGCGCGCCGAAATCGAAGGGGAAATGGGCGATAGCCATGTGGGGCTTCAGGCGCGCCTCATGTCTCAGGCTTTGCGCAAGATCACCGGTTCGATCAGCCGTTCCAACTGCACTGTTATCTTCATCAACCAGATCCGCATGAAAATCGGTGTGATGTATGGCTCGCCTGAAACAACCACGGGCGGCAATGCGCTCAAATTTTATGCCTCTGTCCGTCTCGACATTCGCCGCACCGGCCAGATCAAGGATCGGGACGATATTGTGGGCAACACCACGCGAGTGAAGGTCGTCAAGAACAAGGTGGCACCACCGTTCAAGCAGGTTGAATTCGACATCATGTATGGCGAAGGCATTTCCAAGAATGGCGAGATTCTGGATCTCGGCGTGAAGGCCGGGCTGGTGGAAAAGTCCGGGGCCTGGTTCAGCTATGATTCGGTCCGGCTTGGTCAGGGGCGGGAGAATTCCAAAACCTATCTTGCCGAAAACCCCGATGTGGCACGCAAGATTGAAGACGCAATTCGCGGCAAGACCGAGCAGGTGGGCGAAGCGTTGATGGCAGGACCCGGAGCGGACGATGATCTGTAAATGATTTCGGCCCGTTCCAAGCAACCAGAGGCCCGCCTTTATGGCGGGCCTTTTTGCATGCGTTCGCACGTTGGTCTGTGCATCGACGGACTTTGCGTCACATCGCTGGACGCCTAGAGAGTGGCCATGACTGAAATCACGCTCATCGGCCTGCCAAGCGACATCAACAGCGCGTTCGAACGCGGCCCCGCTTTGGCACCGGCCGCGATCCGCGCGGCGCTGTGGAGTGACCGGGGTAATCTGGCGTGTGAAAACGGGATGGAGATCGGGTCTGATTTCGATCTGGGGGATGCCGGTGATGTGCCGCTGATGGGAGAAAATGTGGCGGATGATGCGCTGATCCGGCACAATGTCTCCGCCATTCTCGCGCGCGGCGGAATTCCGCTGGCGCTGGGCGGGGATCATGCCGTGACAGTGCCGATGCTGGACTCCATCCACGCAGCGCACGGCCCGGTCAGCATCCTGCATTTTGATGCGCATCCGGATCTGTACGATGATTTTGAGGCCAATCCGCGCAGCCATGCCTCGCCTTTTGCCCGGATCATGGAAGCCGGACAGGCGCGGCGGCTGGTTCAGGTTGGCATCCGCACGCTGACCCGGCATTGCCGCGAACAGGCGGCGCGCTTTGGCGTGGAGATCATCCCGATGCGCTGCTTTTCGCCCGAAGCCGTGCCGGTGCTTGAAGGGCCGCTATACATCAGCCTTGATCTTGACGGCATTGATCCATCAGAAGCGCCCGGCGTCTCCCATCCGGAACCCGGCGGTTTGACCGTGCGCGAAGTGCTGGCCGTGCTTGACCGGCAGACGGCTCCCATTGTCGGGGTTGATATTGTCGAACTCAATCCCCGCTTTGACAGCAACCAGGTGACGGCCATTCTGGCTGCCAAGCTGGTGCGCGAAATGGCGGCACGGATCATCACCAATGCAAGGGCACGCGCATGACGAACCTGTATGAATGGCAAGGCAAGGTCGGCGATAACTGGGCTGCCGAATGGCAGCGCACGGATCGCAGTTTTGGCACACTTAATGCCGAACTCGTGGCCCGCGCCGCACGTCTGACGCCCGATGCACGGGCTATTCTTGATATTGGCTGCGGCGCCGGGGCAACCAGCTTCGCGATTGCGAGCGCCCTGCCGGATGCCAGTGTGCGCGGTGTGGACATATCGTCCGCCCTTGTGGCCCGTGCGAATGAACGGGCGTCCGGGGCCCCCCAATGCGTTTTCGTGGAAGCCGATGCCTCGTGCTGGAATGACCCCGGCTTCCGTCCCGATCTGCTGATATCCCGTCATGGCGTCATGTTCTTTGACGATCCCGTCAGCGCTTTTGCCAGTCTGGCTGCTGCTGCAGCGCCCGGCGCCCGCCTTGTCTTTTCCTGCTTCCGCAGCCGCGCTGAAAATGACTGGGCTGCGGAAATAGCCGCGCTCCTTCCGGATTTGCCGTCCTTGCCAGCAGATGCGCCCGGCCCGTTTGCCTTTTCGGATGCGGCACGCGTTGCCGACATTCTGGCGCGCGCGGGGTGGCAGGATGCCACGCCGGAGGCATTTGATTTCCGCTACCTGACGGGTGCCGGGCCTGACCCTGTGGCCGATACCGTTGATTTCTTCACGCGGATCGGCCCGGCCGCACCGGTCATCCGCACATTGGCGGGGGTGGATCGCACGGCATTTCTGGATCAGTTGCACGCCCTTGCCACGCGGCATCTGCTGGGCAACACTGTCACCTTCGCTGCCGCTGCCTGGATATGGACCGCGCGGCGCTGATCCGGGAGAGACTGCATGACGCTCATCGTTCACCACCTCAACAATTCGCGCTCACAGCGCATTCTCTGGCTGCTTGAGGAACTCGGCAACCCTTATGAAATCCGGCATTATCAACGCGATGCCGTCACCAACCTCGCACCGCCCGAACTTCTTGCCGTTCATCCGCTCGGCAAGTCGCCCGTGATCGAGGATAATGGTCGGGTAATCTACGAATCAGGGGCGATCACCGAATATCTCTGTGAGCGTCACGGCGGCACTGCACTGGTTCCGCCACGCGGCACGGATGATCATATCCGCCACCTTGAACTGATTCATTTCGCCGAAGGATCTGCCATGACACCGATCCTGCTTGGGCTATACACTTCGCGACTGGGTGAAGCGGCCGCGCCGCTCGGGCCGCGGATCGACCAGCAGCTCGAAAGCCATTTCCAGTTCATGGAAGATCAGTTGGGAGCCTCCGGCCATTTCATTGGTGACAGCCTGTCTGCGGCAGACATCATGCTGAGCTTCCCTGCGGAAGTGGCCGTGATGCAGGGCCGCGCGGCGAACCGGCCCAAACTTGCGAGCTTTGTTCAATGGATTCATGCCCGTCCGCAATGGCAGACGGCCCTCCAAAAGGGCGGCCCCTATAATTTTGCCTGAGACCTGAGAGGCTCAGGCGAGCACGGCGGCTTTCACCACGTCATCGGCGAGCTTTCCGGAAAGTTCGGCCAGATGCTCGAACCGCGCGGTAAAGGTCGCCAGTCCCTGGCTGAGCGAGCGAAGCTCGGCATCAAGGCCGTGGAGTCCGGATTCCGGAATCGTGCCTTCAATCAGCTCCCACCGCTCCCATTCCGGATGCTGGCCCAGTCCGGAAATCTGCCCGCGCCGTGCCGAGATGACCGAGCCGACCTTTGATCCTGTGCCGGGCGGTGTCGCCACGCTGATCTCGCACACCGGTTCCAGCAGATAGGGCGCGCATTGGGTGAGGGCCTCGCTCATCGCGATCCGTCCGGCAAGGCGGAAAGCCAGTTCCGAGGAATCGACACTGTGAAACGAGCCATCCACAAGCGTCACAGCCACATCCACCACCGGAAAGCCCAGCGGCCCCTTTTCCATCGCATCGCGTACGCCCAGTTCGACCGCCGGAATCCATTGCTTGGGGATGGCACCGCCCGTGATGCGGTCATCAAACCGGAATCCCTCACCATGATCCAGCGGGCGGACTTCGATGAGGCAATCGCCGAACTGGCCGTGCCCGCCAGACTGCTTCTTGTGCCGCCCCTTCTGGGTGATGCCCTTGCGAATCGATTCCTTATAGGCGATTCGCGGTGCGCGCGTGTTGACTTCAACTCCGTACCGCCGTTTGAGGCGCGCCAGCGTGACGTTCAGATGTTCGTCATTGATCCCACGCAGAATCGTTTCATGGCTGGTATCATCCTGGCTCCAGTCCAGAGCCGGATCTTCCTCGACCAGCTTGTGCAGCGCGGTTGACAGCTTCACATCATCATTGCGGTTCTTCGTTGCGATGGCGATGGCTGCGTTGCGCGGTGGCAATTCGATCAGCCGCTGGGAACTGTCCGCAGCGCCGTTCGCACCGATCAGCATCCCGGCGCGGGCATTGTCGGCCTTGGCGATCGCGACGACCTCTCCCTGTGGCGCTTTGGCGATCTTGGAGGTTTTGTCGCCCTGCACGGTAAAGAGCGCCCCCACGCGGATTGCTTCGTCGCCGGCCCGGATTTCGCTGCCCTCGCTCAAGCCATCGCCCAGTACCCGCGCCAGGGCGAGCCGGCCCACGGCACCGCCATTGGCCACCTTGAAGACATGCAGGCCCGTGCCGTTGGTGCCAAGCCGGGCTGCCGTCTGCGCGGCGGCAGGGGCTTCGTGGCGCAGCATCTTCATGAGGCGGCGAATGCCAAAGCCGTTCTGGGCGGAGCCAAACAGCACAGGCACCACCTGGTTGGCGCGCATTTCCGTGACGAGATCGGCAAGCACCAGATCAAGGCTCGGCGTTTCATCGGAAAGCAGTTGTTCCAGAAGGTTATCGTCGTGATCGGCCAGCGCCTCAAGCATGTGCATCCGGTCTGCCGCCTCTCTTTCGGCGAGCGAAGCAGGGATATCCACCTGCACGGAAGGTTTGCCGGGCTGGTAACGGAAGCCGCGTTCAAGCGCGAGATCAACAAAGCCGGTCACAGCCTCACCTTCGCGGATCGGAATTTGCCGGGCGATCAGCGGCTCGGCGCTCATCGGCTGGAGCGCGGCAAGCAGTTCCCGGATGCTGCCCTTGGCGGAATCGATCTTGTTGACAAAAATGGCGTGGGGCAGGCCGAGCGCGTCAATCCGCCGCAATATGGGTTCGGCAAGCCCCGCGCGGGCAGGATCGGGATCGACAACGACGATCGCCATATCGGCGCTGTCGAGCGCGGCAAGGCCGTCTGCCGCAAAGCCGGTGGCACCGGGCGTATCGATCAGCGCGAACTGATCGCCCAGCCATTCATAGCGCAGGAGGTTGAGTTCGGTCGATCCGCCGCGCGCCCGTGCCTCGGGGCTGGTATCGCCAATGGTGGTTCCGGCCTCGACCGATCCCTGCCGGTTGATCGTGCCGCTGGCAAACAGCATGGCTTCTGCCAGGCTGGTCTTGCCTGCCCCGGCGGGGCCCGCCAGGGCAATTGCTCTGATACCGTTGGATGTACTCGCCATCACCGCGTCCTCCTATCCAGGGCGCGCCATTGGCGTCTTTCTTGCGCCATGGCGCGGTACGGGGATGCTGCGCCTTTGCTGCCTGAGTCGCAAGGGGGAAGGTGGTTAAGCCGCTCGGGCGCTTGAACCGCTGCCCGCGCTCGCCTAAGCCCGATTCCCATGACCTCTACCAACGATATCCGCCGCTCATTCCTCGACTATTTTGCCGCGAACGGGCATGAACGCGTGCCTTCCGCGCCGCTCGTGCCGCACAATGATCCCACCCTGATGTTCGTTAACGCCGGGATGGTGCCGTTCAAGAATGTGTTCACCGGCCTTGAGACGCGGCCCTATGTGACTGCGGCCTCATCGCAGAAGTGCGTGCGGGCAGGCGGAAAGCACAATGATCTCGATAATGTGGGCTATACCGCGCGGCATCACACCTTTTTCGAGATGCTCGGCAATTTCTCCTTTGGCGATTATTTCAAGGAGCAGGCGATCCATCACGCCTGGACGCTGACGACGAAGGAATGGGGCCTGAACCCTGACCGGCTGACAGTCACCGTCTATCACACGGATGATGAAGCCTTTGATCTGTGGCGCAAGATTGCGGGCCTTCCCGAAAGCCGCATCATCCGCATCCCCACTTCGGACAATTTCTGGTCGATGGGCGATACCGGGCCGTGTGGTCCATGCAGCGAGATTTTCTACGATCATGGCGATCATATCTTCGGCGGGCCACCGGGATCACCCGATGAAGACGGAGATCGCTTTGTCGAAATCTGGAATCTGGTGTTCATGCAGTTTGAACAGGCTGCAGACGGCACGCGAACCGCCCTGCCAAAGCCCAGCATCGATACCGGCATGGGGCTGGAACGCATCGCGGCTGTCCTGCAGGGCGTGCATGACAATTATGATACCGACACGTTTACCGCGCTGATTGCCGAAAGTGGCGAACTGACCAAGACAGCAACGACGGGCGACAACAAGGCATCGCACCGGGTGATTGCCGATCATCTGCGCACGTCGGGCTTCCTGATTGCCGATGGCGTGCTACCCTCGAACGAAGGGCGCGGCTATGTGCTGCGCCGGATCATGCGGCGCGCGATGCGCCACGCGCATCTGCTGGGTGCGAAAGATCCGCTGATGCACCGGCTGGTGCCATCTCTGGTCGCGGAAATGGGCGGTGCTTATGGAGAATTGCTGCGTGCCCAGCCGCTGATCGAAGCGACATTGCTGCAGGAGGAAACCCAGTTCCGCCGGACGTTGCAAAACGGGTTGAAACTGCTCGACGAAGCGACGGCTAAGATGCCCTCAAGTGGCACATTGCCGGGTGATATCGCCTTCAAGCTCTATGACACTTATGGCTTTCCCTATGATCTGACCGAGGACGCGTTGCGCGCGCAGGGTTTTGGTGTGGATCGTGCGGGCTTTGACGAAGGCATGGCGCGGCAGAAGGCAATGGCGCGTGCGGCGTGGAAGGGATCAGGCGAAACCGCGTCCAGCGAAATCTGGTTCGATATTGCTGACGAACTGGGCAGCACCGAATTCACTGGATACACCTCGGCGGAAGGTGAAGGTCAGGTTGTCGCCCTGGTTCGCGAAGGCGCTCGGGTTGAGCGTGCGGGTACGGGCGAGAGCGTGACCATCCTGACCAACCAGACACCTTTTTACGGGGAAAGTGGCGGGCAGAATGGCGATGCGGGCTGGATAACGGGCGATAACGGGTTGCAGGTCGTCGTTACGGATACCGCAAAGCCGCTGGGGCGGCTCCACGCCCATCAGGCAAAGATTGAAAGCGGCGAGATTGCCGTTGGTCAAGTGGTGAGGCTTGCCATTGATGCCGCCCGCCGGGATCGCATCCGTGCCAATCACAGCGCGACGCATTTGCTGCATTCCGCGCTGCGCAATGTGCTGGGGGAACATGTGACACAAAAGGGCAGCATGGTCGCCGATGACCGGCTGCGCTTTGATTTCTCGCATAATTCCGCGCTTTCACCGGCTGAAATTGCTGAGATCGAAGCCCAGGTGAATGCCGAAATCCGCGGCAATCAGGCTGTTTCCACTCGTCTGATGACTCCCGACGATGCCGTGACTGCCGGGGCGCTGGCTTTGTTTGGCGAAAAATATGGCGATGAAGTGCGCGTGCTTACAATGGGGCCGCGGGCTGATGCGCGCGCCTATTCGGTCGAACTGTGCGGTGGCACCCACGTCAATGCGTTGGGCGATATCGCACTGTTCAAGATCGTGTCCGAAGGCGCGGTCGCGAGCGGCATCCGGCGCGTGGAGGCCATGACGGGTGAGGCTGCGCGCCAGTGGCTGACAGACCGCGAGAACCAGTTGAAGGATGTCGCTGCGTCGCTGCGTACCTCGCCCGAGGAAGTTCCTGCCCGCGTCGCGGCGCTTTCCGAAAGCGTTCGTCGGCTCGAAAAGGAGCTTGCCGAAGCCAGGAAGGCGCTGGCGTTGGGCGCGGGTGGCGCTGGCGGTGCTGCGGAGCCCGAAGACGTTGGAGGCACCAGATTCCTTGCGCAAAGCTTTGACGGGCTCGACCCCAAGGAGTTGCGCGGACTGGCCAATGATGCTCGGGCGAAGCTGGGTTCCGGGGTGGTGGCGTTTGTTACGGTCAATGAGGGCAAGGGTTCCATCCTGGTTGCCGTCAGCGCGGACCTGACCGACAGGATAAGCGCTGTTGATCTGGTGCGCGCGGGCGTGGCGGCGCTTGGCGGGCAGGGTGGTGGCGGCAAGCCCGAAATGGCGCAGGGCGGAGGCCCTGAGGGCACCAATGCGGCCCAGGCACTGGCTTCGGTAAAGGGTGTACTGGGTTAGGTTTGGTTAAACGGGATATGGTCTCAGCGGGCCAGACGCGCCTTTCCTGGGCCGTGTCTCAGTACAAAAATTATGCGCGGCGTGCAGTCATTCCGGCGAAAGCCAGAATCTCTCCTTTCTAGGTTTTAGCAGCTACCAGAGACAGCCAGTGAGACTCCGGCTTTCGCCGGAATGACAGTGGTTGACGATCTTGCAAAGTCAAACTGATGTACTACCGCTGCCTGTCCATGCGAACCCTAACCTTATCCTAACCATATCCGATGACGTGTCGTGCGTCGTTGCCCGCTAGGCCGTCTCCATGTTTGGACGGCTGTTGGCATTGATGATCGTTACGGGGCTGGCCATTGGCTTCGTTGTGCCGATGGGGCAGGCGCCGGTTCAGCGCGGACCTGTGGAGGCCGCAGTCATGACTCCCGCGAAGCCCGCCAAACGCGAAAAGCCTGTCGAAACGGTTCTTAATCGCGCAGGAAACGGACATTTCTACGTCGATGCCGAAGTCAACGGACAGCTTGTCCATTTCATCGTGGATACGGGCGCGTCAACCATCGTGCTGACAAAGGCGGACGCACAACATGCCGCGATTCCCTTTACCCCCGGGCAATTCACGGTAGTCGGGCGCGGCGCTTCGGGTGATGTTCTCGGGCAGGAAGTAAAGATCGGTCATATCGCAGTTGACCAGAAGGAAGCCTATGATCAGCGCGCGGTCGTTGTTGACGATGGCCTTGATGTCTCGCTGCTTGGCCAGTCCTTTCTTTCCAGGATTGGAACGGTCGTGATCGATGGCGACCGCATGATCCTGCGCTAGAAGGACAGCCGCGCGCTCAACCGGATGTCGCGGCCTGCCAGGGGCGCATAATCTTTCAGGAAGCTGGCATGGCGGCGCGCCACCACATCGAACAGGTTGTTCGCCGACAAGGTGAGGTCGAGCGGCCCTGCTTTGCCCATAGGCTTCCAGCTTAGGGAGGCATTTGCCATCGTGTAGCCCTTGGTCGTTGTTTCGAACGCGGCGACCCGATCCTGCCCGTCAACCCATTCGACCTCGACCCTGCCGCTGAGATCATCAGATTGCGCTTCAACCCCGCCCAGCAGACGCAAGGCCGGAATGCGCGGCACCGGGCCGCCGACCTTGATCGTCGCGCGCGTGACATCGGCAACACTATCCAGGTTGATCGCGAACGAACCGATGGTCGCGACTTTTACCGAGCCTTCAAATTCGGCACCGTAATGCCGCGCATCCGCCTGCCTGCTCTGGAACACGGGAAGATCATCAATGATTTGACCCGTAGGCGCATCATAGATGAAGCCCGAGAACCAAGAGTGATAGAATGATGCGGAAACCGTGTATCCCGCTCCCTTGCCCCGTAAGGTCAGTTCAAGCCCCTTGCTCGATTCCTTGCCAAAGGCGGGGTCGCCGATTTCGAACGCCTGAGTGCCCGCATGCGGCCCGTTGGCGAACAGTTCCTCACCAGATGGCGCGCGTTCCGTGTAGGACGCGTTCAGCCCCACCCGCCAGTCCGCGATTACCTGAACGCTCGCGCCAAGCGATCCGGACAGGGCGGTAAAGCTGCGGCGCAAATCTGGATTGCCCAGAATGGCATCCGCCTGGGCACTCAATATCGCTTGCTCAACCCGCGCGCCCGCTTCTGCGCGGATGTCGCCCAGATCAAAGGATTGGACGGTAAACAGACCGAATTGCTGGGTTTCGCTCTTGGGAAGGAATTTTTCCGCACCAATGATATTGAGATCCCGCAAGAAAAATTGCGCGCCAAAGGCCCCCTGCCAGCCGCCGCGTTCGCGCTGGGCGAATTCCAATCGGCCTTCCCAACCCTGGTTGAGAAATGTGGTGCCGATTGCGCCGGTATCGTCAATCTCATTGTGTTGGTAATCAGCATAGCCTGCGCGGAAGCGGATCGCATCGAGGAAACCGGCAGACGGGTTGACTTCCGCGCGCACATCCACGCGCGTCTGATGCACGTCAAGGCGCACCTGTTCGGCAGTGATTGCCGGATCAAGCGAGAAGCGGATCGGCACGCCGTAAAGGCTGTCATAATGGCTTACGGAAAAGCCAAGATTGCCGGTGCTTGTGATCAGCGCTGCCCCTCCGGACAACTCCCATGTCCGCCCGGCACTGTTGGGCAGTTCGCCTTTTAGCGTGCCCAGATCACGAATTCCCTGGTCCGCGCTGGCCAGGGCTTGCGTCCGCAACGCCGGGGCGAGCAGATAGCCGCCTGTCTCAAGATTGCCGGTCTTGGTATAGGTGCCATCGAAATGGACGACGAACTTGTCCGAAAGCGGCACGTCAATCCGGGTGCCGCCCGAACGTTCGTTCGCGGCGCTGGCATAGGTGCCGGTCGCGTCAAGATGCACACCTTCGTCTGGAACCTTGCGGGGGATGCGGCTGTCGATAACATTGACGACGCCGCCAATCGCGGACGAACCGAACAATAGTGCCGCCGGGCCGCGCAGCACTTCAATCCTGTCGGCAGTCAGCGGGTTGATCACCACGGCGTGATCCACGCTGGTGTTGGACACGTCAAAACTGCCGATACCATCGGAAAGCACCCGGACACGTTCTCCCTGGAAGCCGCGCAAGACTGGTCGTGAGGCGTTGGGACCGAAGGATGTTGCGGACACGCCGGCCTGATGGCTCAAAGTTTCTCCGATGGTCGGCTTCACTTCGCGGGCGAGGTCATCGCCAGACACCACCGATGTGCCCGCCAGAAGATCGGCGCGATTGCGGGCGTAAATCGCCGTGACGACAATTTCGCTGGCGGCGTCGTCATGATCGCCATGCTGGGGCGCTTCCTGCCCAAAGGCGGGTGCGGACAGGATGAAGGGCAGGGTGTAAAGCGGGTACAGGAAACGCAAGGGGTGTGCTCCGGATAGGGTGTCAGCGCCTCTAAACATAATGTTACATCATATCAAGTCGATTTATCGCAGTGCAGCATCGTTTCATGGAAACCGGTCGGTTGCGGGAAAGACTTGACGCGCGGGTAAAGGCTGGCAACGCAGTTCTGGATAGTGGGAGGATGATAGATGGCTGGGGTTCTTGAAGGCGTGACGATCATCGAAATGGAAGGCATCGGTCCGGCACCGTTTTGCGGGATGATGCTGGCCGATCATGGTGCACGCGTGATCCGCGTGGCGCGCAAGGGGTCTCTGGATTTCAAGGGCCGTGATGTGCTCGGGCGCAATCGTGAACGGGTAGAGGCGGATCTGAAATCGCCTCAAGGCATAGCTGCCGTGCGGGACCTGGTGAAATCGGCGGACGGGATCATGGAAGGATTCCGTCCCGGCGTGATGGAACGGCTCGGCCTCGGCCCGGATGTGCTGCTTGCGGACAATCCGGCGCTGATATTTGGCCGGATGACGGGCTGGGGACAGTTCGGGCCCCTGGCGCTCGCTGCAGGGCATGACATCAACTATATCTCGATCACCGGCAACCTTCACGGCTATGGCCGCCCCGACCAGAAGCCTACACCGCCGACCAACGCCATTGGCGACTTTGCGGGCGGGGGCATGATGCTGGCCTTCGGAATGGTTGCGGGAATCCTGAACGCGCGCGCCACGGGCAAGGGGCAGGTGATTGACTGCGCGATGACGGATGGTGCTTCGGTAATCCACGCCATGCAGTGGGGATTTCGCGGCATGGGCGTGTGGGAAGACACCCGCGGCGTCAACAAGCTCGATACCGGCGCGCCCTATTATGACACGTATGAAACCGCAGACGGCAAGTTCATCTCGATCGGGTCTATCGAGCCGCAGTTCAATGCGCTGCTTCGGGAAAAAACCGGCTTGGACAAGGATCCTCTGTTTGACGCGCAGGATGATGAAGCCCGCTGGCCCGAACAGAAGGCGCGCCTGACGGCCTTGTTCAAGAGCAAAAGCCGTGATGAATGGTGCGCGATCATGGAAGGGACCGATATTTGTTTCGGCCCGATCCTCTCCATGGCCGACGCGCTGCAGCATCCACACAATGTCGAGCGGGGAACGTTCATCTCGGTTGATGGTGTGGATCAGCCAGGGCCGTCGCCGCGCTTCCTGGGCACGCCAGCGCCAGCGCCTGTCGGGAGACGCTGACACTTTTCAAGGGGAACGACGATGCTGGGAAAGCCAGACGGGCTGGATCGGTTCGCGCAACTGCTGATCACAGTGGTGGGCCTGTTTTCGTTGATTTTCGGCATATTCATGCTGATCCATCCTTTCGAATGGTATCAGATGGTGCCGACCGTGAAGTTCACCGGGCCGCCGAACCAGCATTTCATTCGTGATATCGGGCTGGCCTATGCCGCGAGCGGCGTGATGCTGGGGTATGCCGCAATCAATCCGCCCATGCGCTGGCTGGCCGCATTTTCAGGGAGCCTTTGGCTGGCCGTTCATGGGGCGTTGCACATCTGGGAAGGTGTGACAGGCGTGTGTTCGGCAGACATTTTCTGGCGGGATGCGCCGGGCGTTCTGGGGCCGCCATTACTGGTCGGGGTAGCGCTGGCGATATTATTCTCCCGGCAGCGGGTAACGCCCGCCGGCCTGCCCAAGTCCGTGATGGTCTCGGCCGTTGACCGCATGTCTCCAGGCGAATCCGCCTATTTCCGGGAGATCGCCAGGGCACCCGGACATGCGTTTGAAAAGCTGACCCATTTCATGCCCGTAACCACGCATCGCTGGGAAGCCCCGGCTGACCTGTTTCACATGGCGCGGATCGGCGCGACGCTGATCGAGGATTGCGGCCCGTGCGCTCTGACGGCGGCGCAAGGGGCGCTGGGCGATGGCGTTGACCGGTCGCTGGTCAACGCAGCCCTTTCGGCAAGGCCGCCCGAAGGGGCGCTGCAACTGGCATTCGATTTTGGCCAGGCGATTGCGTTGCACGGGGCGGACGCACAGGAGTTGGGGGATCGTATCGAGGCACAGTTTGGTCGCGTCGTGCGGCTTGAACTGACGATGACAGCGGCCACGGTGCGCGCCTATCCGGCTATCAAGCGCGGCCTGGGCCTTGGCAAGCCTTGTGCGCTGACACCCCTGCAAGTCTGAACGCAAAGACGCAATCATTCGACGAGCGCCGGTTGCTGTTCGATCAATGTCAGCCGCCGGCTTGCCCTGCCGCACGGCGCACCTAGAGTGCGCCATCTGTTTCAGGAGATATTGTCATGCGTTCACGTTTCTTGCTGGGTGGTGCGATTGCCGCCTTTATCGTTTCAGGTCTGGGTGTGGCTGTGGTGGCAAAGCCCGCCGCAAAGCCTGTCGCGGCGGCAAAAGCCGCTGCCAAACCAGCCTTTGGCACATTCGGGATGGACGTTGCGGGGATGGACAAGACCGTCAAGCCCGGCGACGATTTCTATAAATTTGCCAATGGCAATTGGGAAAAGGTGACGGAGATTCCCGGTGATCGTTCCAGTTGGGGCGGTTTTGGTATCCTGCGGGATTTGTCTGACCAGCGTACCCGTGCGATTATCGAGGCCGTGTCTGCCCAGAACAATGCACCGGGCTCTGTAGGGCAGAAGGTGGGCGACTATTTCGCCAGCTTCATGGATGAAGCAGCCATCGAGGCGAAAGGGGCCGAGCCGCTCAAACCGCTGCTTGCGCCCATCGCTGCCATCCAGACTCCGGATCAACTCGCACAGGCCTTTGGCGTTGCGAACCGCATGGGAATAGACGTGCCGATCGGCATGGGCGTCATCCAGGATCTCAAGGACAACACAATCTATTCCGCCTATCTTGGCCAGGGTGGATTGGGTCTGCCCGACCGCGACTATTATCTGGACAATAACGAACGTTTTGTCGCTATCCGTGCCAAATACGTCACGCATATCGGCAACATGCTGAAACTGGCGGGCGTTCCGGATGCGGAAGCCAAAGCACAGCGCATCTATGATCTGGAAAAGAAAATCGCGGCGACTCACTGGACGCAAGCAGAATCGCGCCAGATCGACAAGCTCTACAATCCCGTGGCCGTTGCAGACCTTGGGACGAAAATGCCTGGTTTCAATTGGGCGCTCTACCTTAAGGCCGTTGGTGTCGAATCCCAGACCCAGGTGGTCGCAACGCAACCCAGCGCACTGACCAAAGCGGCGGCGTTTGTATCAAGCGAGCCACTGGACGTGTGGAAGGATTATCTGACCTACCACACCATTGAGGACGCATCGCCGTTTCTCTCCAAGGCATTTGTCGATGAAAATTTCGCTTTCGACGGCGTAGTTCTGAATGGCACGCCAACCAACAAGGAACGTTGGAAACGCGGTGTTGATGTCGTTAACGGCGCGCTGGGCGAAGCTGTGGGGCAGCTTTATGTAGCCAAATATTTCCCGCCCGAGGCAAAAGCCAAGGCGGACGAGCTGGTCAAGAATGTGCGCAAGGCAATGGATTTGCGGCTCTCCCGGCTGGAATGGATGTCCCCGGAAACCAAGGTGAAAGCCCGGGCCAAGCTGGCGGCGTTCACCGCCAAGATTGGGTACCCCGACAAGTGGCGGGACTATTCCGCGCTGACGATCGTGCGGGGCGATGCACTGGGCAACGCGATGCGGGCAACGGAATTTGAATATAACCGGGATCTGCAGAAAATCGGCAAGCCGGTTGACCGCACCGAATGGGGCATGACGCCGCAGACTGTCAACGCCTATGCCAACCCGCTGATGAACGAGATTGTCTTTCCAGCCGCGATCCTGCAGCCGCCTTTCTTTGATCCCAATGCGGATGCGGCCGTAAATTATGGCGGCATTGCGTCGGTGATCGGGCACGAAATCAGTCACCATTTTGACGATCAGGGCCGCAAGTTTGATCCCCGGGGCAATCTTTCCGAATGGTGGACGCCCGAGGATATCAAGCGGTTTGACAGCTATACCGCGCGGGTCGTGGCACAATATGGTGCCTATGAACCGCTTAAGGGCAGCAAGGTGAATGGCGAGCTGACCCTGGGCGAGAATATGGCCGATCTGGCCGGGGTCAATGTCGCTCTTGATGCCTATCATATGTCGCTGGGCGGAAAGCCTGCACCTGTGATTGGCGGCTATACCGGCGATCAGCGCTTCTTCCTTGGCTTTGCCCAGGTGTGGCGGACAAAATATCGCGATGCGAGCTTGTTGCAGCGCCTGACCACGGATCCACACACGCCGGGAAATTACCGCGCCTATGTCGTGCGCAATCTTGATGCCTGGTATGCCGCGTTCGGTTCCAAGCCCGGCGACACATTTTATCTCGCGCCGAAAGACCGGATCAAGGTCTGGTAGGCCGCAAGGTCAGCAATTGACCAGACGAAAAAGCCCCCGGCATTCCTGCCGGGGGCCTTTTTTTTGTGGCTACCAAACCGAGTGCGTCCCGCGCGTGGCGGCGCCCTATTTTGCGGCGGTCTTCAGCGGAATGAAGTCGCTCATGCTGGGCTCATCCACCACCTTGTAAGGCACGCCACGCGGCGTCAGGAACAGTCGTTCCATTTCCTTCCGGGTGAATGGCCGTGAACCGACCCGCCCGAACACGGCAATCTGGCCGCCGGTTTCATCCACACCGCGATCCCGATCGAGCCCCTTGGACAAGGCGAGCGCAGGCGTTGGTGTGTGTGTCCAGGCAATCAGTTCGGGCCTGGGCGCGGGCGAGAAGCCGTAGAAATTGGGCTGGCTGTCAGGGCTGGTGAGTTGCAGAACCTTGAGGCCGTTCTTGCCATCAGCCACATAGGCAAAGGCTGATGCGTTGGTCGTGCCCACGATGACATCCTCTGCATCGTTCAACTGCCCGCCAAAGGTTTCCTTGCTGTAGATGACTGGCGAACGCGGTTTGGTGATGTTCACGATCACCAGGCCGTCCTGCTTGGCAGCCACATAGGCATAGGTGCGTGCAAGATAGATTTTCTGCGCATTGGCCAAAGGCACCGTGCCGGACGGGATCGCGACCGGTGCTTCCATATTGGTGACGTCAAACAACTTCAGCCCATCAGCATCGCTGACCCACAGATAGCGGAACTGAATGGCGCTTGCCCGTGCGTCGGTGAGCGGCACAACCGAAGCCAGACGCGGGTGGAGCGGATCACTCAGATCGATCGTGACCAGCCCTGCCTTGGCCGTGATATAGGCATAATTGCCGGCAAGGGTGATGTGGCGCGCGCCATCAAGCACATTGCCTTCATTCCAGGTGACGGCGCGTTTGTAGAAGTTGTTGCGGAATTCGCCGTCAGCCAGCGTGTCGACATCCACCAGGATCAACCCCTCAACGCTGTCGGTGATCACCGCATAGCGATAGATTGGATGGAACGCCTGTTCCTGATTGTCCGGAATGTCCTTCACGATGTGATCATTCCGCTTGACGCTGATATTCTGCATCGTTGGCAACGCCATGCAGGTGGCGTTGGCCGATGCGATATGCGTATTCTGCCCAAACTTGGAGAAGGGCGCGGAAACGATGGGTTCGGAGAAGCCCTTGTTGGCAATTGATGCCACGTCATAGGCCCGGAAACCGCCCTTGCCCTCCGCAACGAACATATATTCGCCGCGCAGTTGCAGGCAGTTCACCCTATCCTTTGTGCCCTGAACCACGTTGCGGAACAATTCGTTGTGATTTGTTTCGCCCGAGAATTTCTTGTCGAACGTGTCGCCGCGCGTCCATTCCTTCAGCTCACGCTTGTTCTGTTCAACGTGCAGCTTGTAATAATCAGGATAGGCATAGCGATGGAGATAGGAACCGATCACAGCTTGCGGTTCTTCCCATTCCGTCACGCGCACCGCTTCAAACCCGCCTTCAAGGCCGGTCCAGGCATTCATGCCCACGAAATTGACGAAGTTGGTTCCCAGCAGCAGGGTTTGCGTCATGATCGCGTTATTGTCTTCGTCCGCCGAAATGTGACAGTCGGAGCATTTCTTCGTTTCGGTCGTCCGCACGGTATGCGGGAAATGCGGTGCGAACGCCTGGCTTGAATAGCCGGCTGCTGAAATCGGCGGCTGCTGGATATAGATGCGTTCCCTGTTCACATTGGTTGAGGAAAGCACCAGCGCAGAGGTGGAGCGGATGGGGGCAATGATATTGCCCTTGGTCGTCATGTGCTTGCCAAGCTGATACATGTCATCGCGCGCAACCTGGGGATTGTAGGTCGCAAAGTTGCGGGTTTCGATGCCGTCATATTTGTGGCTGGAGGTTTTCCAGTTGGCTTCGATGGGCAGGTGGCATCCGCCGCACGACGTTGTCCAGCTCAGATGGCAGGTGAAGCAGGTCATCGTATCTTCGCCGTGCGCGCGGTTTTCCTTCGCGACGCCCGGTCCCCAGCCATAGCTACCGGAATCGCCGCCCCGGCCCATAAGTTTCGAGCGCGCGGCCTTGATGTTGAAATGCTTGTTGTTGGGATCCACACTGTCCTTGACCAGGCTCACCCGCCATTCAAGCTTGGGATCGACCAGCGAGCGCTGGATCAGCACCCGGTTGCCGTCGGCATCATAGAACCATTCGAACCGGCGCTGTCCGTCAGGATTGCGGAGCAGCGACAGGTTGGTGCCTTGTGGCGGGGCCGCAGGGCCGGAGGTGAGCAGGGTGGGATAGGCGTCGGGTGTGCCGTGGCAATCCTTGCAGCCAATTTCGATGGCATTGGCCACTTCGCCATAGATCAGGCCGTTGCCATGGCTGTCCTGCGCGAAATGGCAGTCGGCGCATTGCAGCCCCTTTTCGGCATGGATATCCATCATGTGCACGGTCTTGCCAGGGTTGGTGCCGGGTTCGACAAATTTGCCTTCGCCGTTCTTGCGCCATTTTTCCGGATCGTTGGGATCAACAATCTTGCCTTCGGCATCCAGCAGATTGCCTTCCCGGTCGCGTTTGAAAATGGCCCGGAAATTCCAGCCATGGCCGTGATAATCGGCGAACTGCGTGTCTTTCAGCTCAGGGTTCAGGTCATACACGTTGCGCAGGAAATCGATGTCCGCCCACAAACCAGTGGCGGCCGCCGCTTCGGGGTTGCGCTCGTTCGAGGCGTGCCGCTCCGCCGAAGTGATATAATGCTGGTTCTTGAAGATGCGCTGATAGTCCGCATCGCTCATGCCAGCAGGCTTGGGTGTCTTGTTCTCCGGCCCCGGCCACATAAAGGGCGCGTCGGACTCATAATCCCACATGATATAGCCGAGATAGGTATTCAGGAAGATATTGGGCTGGTGCATGTGGCAGTTCATGCACTGCGCGGTCGGGATCGCGCGGGTAAAAGTGTGCTGCAGCGGGTGGCCGCGTTCCTTGTCACTCTGCGCCCAGCTTTCGCTGCTCGCATGGCCCTCGGTGCCTTCCGCCTTGCCATAGACCTCGCCGCCATGGGCGGGCGGCGCGCCATGTTCGTCGCCATGACCTGCCGCGGCGCCATGTTTTTCGCCGTGAGCCGCACCGCCGCCATGTTCTTCGCCGTGCCCGGTTGCACGCTGCTCCAGATTGGCGATTGTCGGATCGACCGTGATCGTCTGACCGTCGCGACCATATTTGGCATAGACAAGGCTGTGGCGTGGTTCGCGGTCATTGGCATAAATCACATGGCAGCCCGCACAGCCTGACTGGCGATAATCGCCCGGCTGGTCATTGGTGCCCATGAACCACATGAAGGGATCATTCAGACGGGTTTTGTGGATGTTGAGCGCGGGAATGGCAACACGAAGGCCAGTGGCGGGGCCACGGTTTGACTGTTTGAGGTCAGGGCGACCGGGCTCTTCCAGGCGCTGGATCGATCCTGTCGGATTGGGCAGCCCCACTTCGGCAAACTGAGTGCTGATATTGCGGCCGCCGCGTTCGAACACGCGGAACACGTCACCTGGCGAAATGGTATGCCAGGTCGGCAGGGGATAGAGGACGGGCAGGGCGCCCCGCGCCTTTTGTTCGGGAGTGACCGTACCGATGGGGCTGCCGGGAGACATGATCTTCGCAGGCTCACCCACACGCGTATAGGCTTCACCAACCACATAGTTTTTGAACGGAACGATGCCGTTATTATAGGCAGCACCACCCCATAGCATGGCACCGGAAGCCATGAGCGAGCGTTCCGCCGCCTCGATGGTTTCGATATGGCAGGCACCGCAGCTCTCCCGCGCCACGCGATAGTCGGAAGGGTTGATGAAGCGGGTATATTCCGGCGATTCCTTGTTCATCAGCGTGTAGCCGCGTTCCGGGTTGGCCGAAGACGGGAAATTCCAGGATACCGGATACCGCGGAAGGACGTGCGCCTTGTCACGCAGCGCGACATAGGCCGGATCATCATATTTCAGACCGGGATCACCAAGAACGACCTTTGCATTGCCGCCATGGCAATCGGTGCAGCCCAGCACCACGGCTTCAGTCTTGTGCATGGTCCATGCATCCGAAGCGGAATGGCATGATATGCAGCCCGCACTCTTGGCAGCGGCTTCTTCCTTGGTTTGCCCCTCCGGCGCGGGCGGGGCGAAAACGGCGGAATAGTCCCGCTTTACGGGCTTTTCCCCTTCAGACGCCGTTAGCCGGTCCCCGGCAGCAAATGTCAGCATGGTTGCGGCGATCGCCAAAAGGCCAGTGCGCAGGAACGAAGTCATGGGGGGAAGGCGCACCATCATCAATAGCTCAATATTGTGTTGAACAGGACAGAGTAGAAGCGCTTGTCCCGGCCTGCGCTGTTGAACAGATCCCTGAAGCCTTTGCCCGGATCAAGCACGGCGCCAGACAGGCGGAAAACCACATTCTGGATGGCCTTGGGCCGGTAGATCGCGGCTGCAGACACATCCCACCCGATCGCTTTGGGAATGCTCCCTTCCACGCGCAGGGCTCTCAATGTCGCCGTGTTTTCAAACCAGAGGTGATTTACGTTGGTGGAAAGGCGGAAGCGCGATGTGATGTCGAAATCGGCGCCGACGCCCAGCAACATGGTGCCGGGATTGTTGAAGTTAGACTGCCCTTCCTCCTTGGAGGAGCGCAGGTTTGCAAGAATGCCGTTGCGGGTGTTCACGCCAACTGCGCGGCCACCGCCGGCGAAGGGGATGACCTGCCGAATCCAGTAGCTGGTGTCCGCGCCGGCAAAGATCGGGTTTTCGAAAATCGCGTCGAAGCCGGTTTCTTTCCTGTCATAGGGCTTGCTGTCACCACTGGCGTACAGGGCTGACGCCCGGACGCGTACCCAGTCGAAATCCATGCTGGGTTCGGCCGCGAAGAAGAAACTGCGGATTTTCGATTTCTTGTCGTTGAAGAAGTTGTTCCGGTCCTCGCCCAGGGCAGCGTAGGCCGAAGCGGTAAGGTTTACGCGGCCGATATGGCCATCCACCGAATAGCCGAGATAGGCGACATCATAATCACGCGGCCGCAGCGTGCCGAGCAGGGCAGGGCGTGCCGGGAAGCCATTCTTGTCCACATAGGCTTCATTGCCTTCGCGGTTGATATTGACCGTCGCCGAAATCTGGCTGGTCAGCCCGACAAAGGGGAAATCCTGGCGGAATACATTGGCGAAAAACACGAAATCATCGCGCGGGCTCTGCACAACCGAGTTGAGCCCCGAATTGGTGTCCTTTTCCAACCGCCAGAACGCTGCCAGATTATACTGGAAGCGGTTATTGTCCCGGTTGCCGAAGAAACGGATGCCGAGCTGCTGATCGTTGAAGAGGAACCCCCGGAAATCCGCCTGGAACGGCTGAATGCCAACCCGAACGGAATCAAAATCGAAACGATCCGAAACGTTGCGGATATGATAATCGACAAAGGCTTCCTGAACGCCCAGGAAATGATCAGAACGGTGGCTCTTCTTGGAGGGCTCCACATGCAGCACGCGGCGTTCGGGTACGTTCACATAGTTGTAATTGAGCGCCAGCAGCACGCGATATTCCACATGCGGCGGCACGAATGCCGTTGACCCCTTGATCAGCGATCCACCGAACAGGAATGTCTGGGCAAACACTTCACTATGGCTGCGCCCGAAAACATCGTTGCTGCCGGGGCGGTTGGTGGTCTGCACGCCAACCGGGATGGGAAAACTGCGCGGTTCGACCACGGTATCGGACACGGCCGTCAGGGCCAGGAACCAGTCATCCCCCTTCAGGCCGAGTATCTTGGGCGTCCGGCATTTGGGCAGCCCTTCCCTGGCGCGACGCTCCTTCTCTTCCTCGGTAGGAATGCAGAGCGGGCGATCTCCCTTGTACGTGTTCTGGTTGTAGGGATCGAGAAAATGTTCCTTGTGGGCAAGGCCCAGCGTCTCTGAAAGCCGCCAGCGATCCGGCAGAGGAAAATCGGGATCACCCGGAAAGGCTTCGGGCGGCGGCGCGCGCACGGCACCGATATTTTCCTGCCGCACGGGATCAGGCAGCTTGCGCGGATCCCCGGGGCGGCGGCGCCCGTCGATCAGCGCGTCATCGGCGGTAATGCCGCTGGCTTCCGGCGCGGCGGCCGTTGCCGGTTCCTCGCCGCCCCCCTTGGCTGCGGCCTCCGCAGCTTCAGACGCGGGTGAGGGAGCTGTCTCTTCCGGTCCTCCGACCCCGGCGCCGACTGTCGCGGCTTCCGCACCGGTCAGGATGGACTGAAGGCTGATTTCCCGCACCGTATCGTCCAGCCCGTTTCGCTGCATGGTGCCCGCTTCACTCGAAAGTGCCGCGAGAACGGGAAGGAAAGGGAGGACGACGGCCATGATCAGCGTCCCTGGCAAACGTTGGAGTCAGACGTGTCAACAAAGGGAGCGAACGGGCAGCCGACCCAGCGCAGCCGCACATTCTTTCCGTCTGCCAGGGCGACGACGATCTGGTCACTGCGGATGGCGCTTGGCGCGTTGGAAAGTCCGCCGCCTGCCTTGGCGGTGCCGTTGTTCGCGCCCAGAAAGGCAATCATGTCATCCTGATCGATGCCATCCCCGGAAATCCCGATCGCGCCGACAAGCGTATTGCCGCGATAGATCGGCACAGAGCCGGGGAAAATCTGGATACCGTTCTGGATGCGGTTTTGTCCCGGCACAGCATCGGGTGTGCGCGTACATTGTTGCGGGACATCCAGATTGGAAATGCCCAGCACAAAAAACGCATTCTGCACCACATCCTGCGCGATAAGCGCTGATTGAAGCCCGGTGGCGAATGGATTGAAATCATCGATGCCCGGAGAGAAGGGCCCGGGCAGGCGGCCCAGTTCCCCGTCAGGGAAATAGGGGCGGGCGATATTGCCGATGGCGCGGTTGGAGAATGCGAATTTTCCCGTGAATGCCTGCTGGTCGTTGAAGAAAGCGCGGGCCTGGATCAGCATCCTGCCGACATCGCCATTGGGATTGGCGAGCAATTGTGCCGCCGCTTGCGGATGCGAGAAGAACATTGCCGTGCGGGCTTTTTGCAGGGAGACGTCCGTACCGAAGATCGGGGCATCGGGCGATCTCACCACACCCAGCGCGGCGCCGTTGGTGTCCACCACAGAGATGGAAACCTGTGCCCGGCTGTCGAGCGGCTGGCGGATCTGCGCGCGCGCGCGGCTCATGATCAAGAAGGCTTCTTCAAGGATCGCGCGCACATCGGCAGCGGAAAGCGGCTGAGCGACTGCGGCCCCATCGGTTGCGGCCTTGACCGGAAAGCGGTTCACGCCTGCGCCATTGGTCAGGATAAAGGCATCGCGGTTTGAAAATTCCGCTGCCGTCGATGCACGAATGCCTGATGCTTCGGAGCCATAGGCCGAACCGGCAATGATCACGGCGTCATTATAGCCACGAACCGCGACCAGGCTGCCAGCCGTGCCATTCAGGGTGGAGAATGCGGGCGCTGCCCCGCCCTTGAAATTGGCGGGTACCGCATCGCTATAGCGCAGCAGCGTGCCATCGACCGTGATCCGGTCTGCCCGGATTCCGGCAGGGGCATCAAAACCGACAGTGGCCGCAAGCGCGATATGCTCTTCCGCATCATCCTCAACATCAAGAATATTGGTGTCGAGGCCGTAAACCCCGTCACCCATCACCCCGATGCCGCCGACAAGCACGCCATTCTTGTACAGCGGGAACCCGCCAGCATCAGCCGAAAGGCCAAGCGGAGAGCGCTTGGGCCCTAGCATCGCATTGGCAGGGAAGCGGGCGCTGAGGTCGGAACAGGGCAACTGGCTGAACTGCACGCCGTAAAGCGGCCCGCTTTCCAGGCCGAGCGTGGTGGGCGATGGCGGGAAATGCTGTTGCACGATCTGACTGGCCGTGCGGGACGAGAAGGCGTTCCCGCCTGAAGACAGATAGGCCCCTGTGATGGCCTTGGCGATCGCTCCGGAGACAGCGGGGATGGTTGCCCCTTGCAGGTCAAGCCGCTTTCCGCTGGGCGCGGGCGGCGTCATCGCCGTGTCTTTCGCGCCGGTCATCTTGAAGACGCCAAGGACATTGCCAACCCGGTCTGTCACGGCGATGATCGAGGGCAGGTTGCGCCCCTTTGCCTCGGTAATGGCCTGGGCCATGATTTTTTCGACATCCGCAGTCGAAAGCGATTCCTGCGCAGGCACCGGAAAGACCGTTGAGGGAGGCGGCGGGGGCGGGGGCGGCGTAACCACGGGTGTCGTGCTACTGCCACCACCACCGCAAGAGGCGAGCAAAAACGCCAGTGCCGTGACAGCCGCAACTGATTTGCTGATACGCATTAACGCAACGTCCTTATCGTGCGGACCGCGCTCCCCAGCGCGCGCCGGAATTCCCCCGGTCGATAGTCGTTCGGATCACGAACAGCGGCATAAGCCTGATTGATATTGCTCCGCAGCGATGCCGCGATCGTGCCAGACACCTGACCGCTGTTCACAAGCGAGTTCAGCAGGGTGTCAGCCGCCATCACGGCTTGCGTGCTGCCTTCATAGTCCGTGTAGCGCGCACTGATCGCTTCGCTTGCGATCATGTCGATGATCGCAAACGTCTGGGCGCGGCTGATATCGCTTGAGGCAAAAGCGGAGGACAGGGCATTGGCGGACGCCCGCAACTTGTTGCCTGCCGCCACGGCGCTGCCCCGGTCCCGCGCCATCGCGGCATGGAACGCCTTGCTGTCCGCATCGAACCGCGCAGCCTGACCCGGCGCGACAATGCGTGCCGCTGCAGAAAGCATTATCATATTTTCGTCATTGAACGGTGGCATGCCCACAGGAATCGGGCGACCCGGATTGTCCATGGTCGTGGGCGTGAATTTCTGATCATCAAGGATGCGGCGATGGCAACTGTGGCAATCGAAGAAGTAAAATTCGGGGAAGGCACCTTCGCTGCCGAGTCCAGGATTGGCGAACAGCGAAAGCTGGCGTTCCACCGCCGCCGCCTGACCGACGGCCCAGGTGCGTACGCCCGACGTCCCGCCCTTCCGCTTGGCATAATCGGCATCCTCATCGTGATGCTGTTGCAAAGTCGTGAAAAGGTCGAGTTCAAACGATACGCGGGGATGGCCCGCAGCCATGATCCGGTGGGAAACGAACTGCCCGCCATCGGCTGATCCGAAGTGGCAATCGAGGCAAACGGCGGCCTTCACTGCCGGATTTTCAAGCTTGACCATGCCAGCCGCCAGGCTGCCCGCATGATTGCCGGTCTTGTGGACATCAATCCAGTTGGCCGCGCCGCCGTGACAGGCTTCGCACCCGACGCCATCGCTGATCTGGAAGCGCGCGCCGCGTGAAGCGACATTGTCCGCATGGCAGCCAAGGCACATCGGCGCGGTCGTGGCCGAACCAAGGCCAAGCCGGCGGGCGATGATGCCGCTGCGTTCATTCTGGAGAATGGCATAGGCGCGGCTGTGCGCACCGGTGGGGGACGAGGCTTCCTGCCAGCGCAGGATTTCGTCCTGCCGGACAATCTTTCCGTCAGGCTGCGATCGGCCATGGCATGTGGAGCCCGCACAACTGGCGACACCAAGATGCGTGGCATCATTGGGCAATGCTGCCGTCGCTGCCGGTGTATCCGGAGAAAGACCAATGAAAAGCGCTGTCGCCGCGAGAAGCATACATAGCGAAGCTGCGCAAGCAGCCCGCCAGTTGTTTCGCATCAGTGCGATGATTGTCATGTGCACCGCCACCCCCGTCCGTCCGGCCAAGCCGTTCGTCCACACCAAAAAAACTGCGATGCAACCCTGTTCTGTTTTGCCAGCAAGTTTAAGCCGTTTGTCGCTCGTGGCAAGCCGGGATTTACCATCATCATCAAAGTTTAACCGCTAAAAACTCTCAACTGCCCCGGAAATGTGACGAATTCGCCACACCCCCTTAGTGTCGCCGGCGAATTACAAGATTCCGGATTTCGGTCATATCCTCCATCGCGAATCGCACGCCCTCACGCCCAAGGCCCGAATCCTTCACGCCGCCATAGGGCATGTTGTCCACCCGGTAGCTCGGCACATCGTTGATCACGATGCCCCCCACATCCAGATGATCCCAGGCATCCAGCGCCTTGAAGATGTCACGCGTGAATATGCCGGCCTGCAGCCCGAATTTCGAATCATTCACTTCCGCAAGCGCCGCATGGAAATCGCTGAATTTGGACAGGATGGCGACGGGGCCAAAGGCTTCCTCACGATTGATGTTGGTATCGCGCGGCACATTATCGAGCAATGTCGCTTCCAGCATCGCGCCTTCGCGCTTGCCGCCGCAGAGCAGGGTGCCCCCTGCCGCAATGGCTTCCTGCACCCAGTTATCGAGCCGGGTCGCTTCCTTTACGTCAATCATCGGGCCGATAAAGACATCGCGGTCATGCGGGTTTCCCGAAACCAGCGATCCGGCACGCGCGACGAGCATGTCGCGGAACCGGTCATACAGGCTTTCATGGATGATGATCCGCTGCACCCCGATGCAGGACTGGCCGGACTGGTAAAAGGCGCCGAAAATGACGCGTTCCAGCGCATCATCCAGATCAGCGTCCGCGTCGATTATGACCGCCGCATTGCCGCCCAGTTCCAGAACAACCTTCTTCTTTCCGGATTTGGCTTTCAGCGCCCAGCCCACATCGGGAGAGCCCGTGAAGCTCAGCAGTTTCAGCCGCTCATCCTCGGTGAACATGTCCGCCCCGTCGCGGTGCGCAGGCAGGATCGAGAACGCACCTTCGGGCAGGTTCGTTTCGGCCAGCACTTCGCCCATGATGATCGCGCCCAGCGGCGTGCGGCTGGCGGGCTTCATCACAAAGGGGCAGCCCACGGCAATCGCCGGGGCAATCTTGTGCGCGGCCAGATTGAGGGGGAAGTTGAACGGCGAAACAAAGCTGCACGGCCCGATGGGCACACGCTTCCACATCCCCTGATAGCCTTTGGCGCGCGGAGAGATATCAAGCGGCTGCACTTCGCCCGTCATCCGCACCGATTCCTCGGCGGCGATCCGGAAGGTATCGATCAGACGCCCGACTTCGCCTTCGGCATCCTTGATCGGCTTGCCGGCCTCAACGCACAGGGCATAGGCCAGCTCGTCATAGCGTTCCTTGAAGCGGGATACGCAGTGCATCAGCACATCCTGCCGCTCGTAACTGGCCATCCGCGCCATCGGTTCGGCGGCCCGCACGGCACCGGCGATGCCTTCATCAATCGTCTTGGCATCGGCCAGCGCGACCCGGAATGCGACTTCCCCGGTGAACTTGTCAGTCACCGGAAGGTCCGTATTGGGCTGCGCCGCCTTGTTGTTGAGATAGAGCGGATAAACCGGTTTGAGCATGGACATTACGATACTTTCGCAGCCAGTTCCTTGATGTCCCGGTTCAAAATCTTGTCATTGTCCGAATAATCGACCGGGCAATCGATCAGGTGCACGCCCGGGGTATCCAGGCAATGTTTCAGCAGCTCGTCCAGATGCGCCGCGCTTTCCACGCGGTGGCCATGCGCGCCATAGCTTTCGGCATATTTGACGAAATCGGGGTTGCCATAGGTCAGCCCCCAATCCTTGAAGCCCATATTGGCCTGTTTCCAGCGGATCATGCCATAGCTGTTGTCGTTGAGGATCAGCACCGTGATGTTGAGGCCCAGCCGGACCGCGGTTTCCATTTCCTGGCTGTTCATCATGAACCCGCCATCGCCGCAAATCGCCATCACCTTGCGATCCGGATAGACCATTGATGACATCATCGCCGAAGGCAGGCCCGCGCCCATTGTCGCAAGGGCGTTGTCCAGCAGCACGGTGTTGGCGTGATAGGCTTCATAACCCCGCGCAAACCAGATTTTATAGACGCCATTATCAAGGCAGATAATCCCGTCTTCCGGCATCGCATCGCGGATCTGCTGCACCAGATGCGGCGGATAGATGGGGAAGCGCGTATCACCCGAAATACTGGCGGTATGCGCCACTTCGGCGGCGCGCGCGCGCAGCATGAAATCGAAATTCCAGTCCGGGTTGGGCGTGATGGTTTCCTTCATCTGCCACACCGCATTGGCAATATCGCCAATAACTTCCACTTCAGGGAAATAGACCGGATCAACCTCGGCCGACTTCATGGAGACATGGATCACTGGCGTGCCGCCTTGCTTCATGAAGAAAGGCGGCTTTTCGATCACATCATGGCCCAGGTTGACGATGCAGTCTGATGCCTCAACCGCCTGATGAACGAAATCCCCTGCCGAAAGCGCGGCGCAGCCGACAAACATGGGATGCCGTTCGTCAATCACGCCCTTGCCAAGCTGCGTGGTGAGGAAGGGAATGCCGGTCTTGGCAATAAATTCCTGGAGCATCTTGCTCGTCATTGTCCGGTTGGCACCGGCCCCGATGACAAGGATGGGGGACTTTGCCTTTTCGAGCATCGCCACGGCAGAGGCCACGGCCTTGGGATCGGCACTGGGCCGCCGGGCCTTGCTCCGCACCAGCGGCAATGAATCCGTATGTTCATCAGCAATGTCTTCAGGCAGTTCGATATGCGTCGCGCCCGGCTTTTCCTCTTCGGCCAGGCGATAGGCTTCACGCACGCGGCTCGGAATATTGTCCGAAGACTGCATCTGATGGGTATATTTGGTGATCGGCCCCATCATCGAAACGACATCGAGAATCTGGAACCGGCCCTGTTTCGATTTCTTGATCGGTTTTTGTCCGGTGATCATCATCATCGGCATGCCGCCTAGCGTCGCATAGGCAGCGGCCGTCACGAAGTTTGTCGCGCCCG
>JANOAJ010000234.1:0-14921 GCA_031411035.1 Sphingomonadales bacterium | reverse complement strand
CGGCAACTGGCGGTGGAAGCCAAGGACAAATATATCCAGCCGATTGATGCGCCGGTAACCGGGGGCCAGATTGGCGCGGAAAAAGGCACGCTCACGTTGATGTGCGGGGGCCGGGCCAAGGCGATTGAAGCGGCCACCCCGATCATGCAGGCCTATTCTTCCAAGATCGTGCATATCGGGCCAACGGGCGCGGGCCAGCTGACCAAGATGGTCAATCAGGTGACCTTTGCCGGGATTATTGCCAGCCTTTCGGAAGGGATGCGGTTTGCCCAGGCGGAAAATCTGGATCTGGACAAGGTGTTCGAAGCGATTTCGGGCGGCGCGGCGTCAAGCTGGCAGATGACCAACCGCTGGGAAACCATGACGCGCGATGAATTCGATTTCGGCTTTGCGGTGGATTGGATGCGCAAGGATCTGGGTCTGGCGATTGATGAGGCCCGCAGCAATGGGGCGACGCTGCCCATCGCTGCGATGATCGACCAGTTGTTTGCCGAAGTGCAGCAAATGGGCGGGGGTCGTCAGGATACCAGCGCGTTCATCCGGCGGCTGGCGAAAACCTGAAGAAAAGAGGCTCCTGCTTTGGCAGGCCATGACAAGTCCGGTTCCGGTCATAGCGCTGCCTTGCCCGCGAGGAGCATTTTCCCAAAAAATATTCACTTGTCAAAGAACCCGAACCTTGATTCGAGCAGGGATTATCCTAAAAGGCTAAATCCTACAAGTCAAGACAAATCTGACAGCGGGAAGTTGACTGCCCGATTGCGGAGGTGCGGCCGGTTGGGCATAGAGAGCCATGCCAGACAGAGTATCAGCGTCATCAAAGTCCCGCGTGTCCCCGATCCAGGCCGTTGCGCTGGTGCTGGCCACACTTTCCAGCCCCGGCTTTGCCGACACGCTGGTTGACAATGCGAACGGCATCACCCTCACCGAATCCGGCACGCTTCAGCATTTCGATGCGATGCTGATCGATGATAATGGCAAGGTCGCCCGCTTGCTCCAGAAGGGAGACAAGAAACCGGATCGCCCCGGATTTCGGCTGGATGCCAAGGGCCGCACGATCCTGCCCGGCCTGATCGACGCCCACGGCCATGTGATGGAACTGGGGTTCGGCCTGCTGACGCTTGACCTTTCCGATACGCGCTCGCTTGAAGAGGCCAAGGCGAAGATCGCGGCCTATGCGGCGGAATTTCCGAACCGCAAATGGATTGTCGGGCGCGGCTGGAATCAGGAAGTCTGGGGGTTGGGCCGCTTCCCGACGGCAGCGGATCTGGACAGCGTGGTTTCGGATCGGCCGGTCTGGCTGGCGCGGGTGGATGGTCATGCCGGATGGGCCAACAGCGCCGCAATGACGGCAGCGGGGATCACGGAAAAGACGGTCTCTCCGCCGGGCGGGCGGATCGAAAAGACGGGCCTGAAACCAAGCGGTGTTTTCGTGGATGCTGCCGCTGACCTTGTGGCAAGGAAAGTGCCGCAGCCCTTGCCGCGTGATCGTGATCTTGCGCTCGCCAAAGCACAGGAAGCGCTGGCCGCGCTGGGCATCACCGCGATTGCCGATATGGGCACCAGCGGTGAGGACTGGCTCACCTATCGCCGTGCGGGGGATCTGGGCAATTTGCGCGTGCGGATCATTTCCTATGCGGCCGGCGTCGAACCGGCGCTGGCGATTGCGGGCAGCGGGCCGACGCCCTGGCTTTACGGGGATCGGCTGCGGATGGTGGGCGTGAAACTTTACGCCGATGGGGCACTGGGCTCGCGCGGCGCGTGGCTCAAGGCAGACTATGCCGACAAGGCCGGACAGCGTGGCCTTTCCTTCCTTGATTCCACCAAGCTCGCCAACATCATGAGTCTGGCCGCGTTCAATGATTTCCAGATTGCGGTGCACGCCATTGGCGATGCGGCCAATGCCGAAGTGCTGGATGCGATCGATGAACTGGCGATCACTTACAAGGGCGATCGGCGCTGGCGGATCGAACATGCCCAGATTGTCGATCCGCTGGATATTCCGCGTTTCGGCAGGAATGGCACCATTGCTTCAATGCAGCCGGTCCATCAGACCAGTGACCGGGTGATGGCGCAAGCGCGTCTTGGGCCGAACCGGCTGGCCGGGGCCTATGCGTGGAATTCCATCCTGAAAGCCGGCGGGCGGCTGGCCTTCGGGTCTGACGTTCCGGTCGAAAGCCCCGATCCCTTTGCCGGGATGGCGGCTGCAATCACGCGTGAAGATGCGAAGGGCGAGCCGCTGGGCGGCTGGCAACCGCAGGAACGGGTGACGCGGGAACAGGCGCTGGCGGGCTTCACCACTGGGGCGGCCTATGCGGGGTTTGCCGAACAGAAGATCGGTCGGCTGGCGCCGGGGATGCTCGCCGATTTCGTGATCGTGGACCGTGATCCCTTCTTCATCCCGCCCGGCGAAATCCGGGGGACGAAAGTGCTGGAGACGTTTGTGGGGGGCAAGCGGGTGTATAGCGCGAAATAGCTCGTCGCCCCGGCGAAGGCCGGAATGACCTGCCACCAGTTGCATTCCGCCACCAATTCGATAGCCTCTTCTGCAACAAATAGGAGAGTCCCATGCCCGTCCGGCACCATCGCACCTGTAACATCTGCGAAGCCAATTGCGGGATCATTGTCGAGGCGGAGGGACGGGATATCCTTTCGATCAAGGGCGATCCCGATAACGCCCTGAGCCGCGGCCATATTTGCCCCAAGGCGACGGCGCTGGAAGATTTGCAGAATGATCCGGATCGGCTCCGCACCCCGCAAAAGCGGGTGGGGGATGTGTGGCACGAAATAGGCTGGGAACAGGCCTTTGCCGAAATCGGGGAACAGACCCGCGCGATCATGGCGCGCGATCCGGCCTCTACCGCCATGTATATCGGCAACCCCAATGCCCATAGCTATGCCAACGCGCTGACCAGCGGTGATCTGAAAAAGGCGCTGGGCACCCGCAATTTCTTTTCCGCCAGCACGGTGGACCAGATGCCGCATCAGGTCGTCAATCTCCGCCTGTTCGGCCATTCCGGCCTGTGGAGCGTGCCCGATATTGATCGCACGCAGACGATGATCATATTGGGCGGCAACCCGATGGCCTCGAACGGCAGTATCTGGACAGTCCCCGATTTCCGCAACCGGGCGAAAGCGCTTCAGGCGCGCGGTGGGGAACTGATCGTGATTGACCCGCGCCGCACGGAAACCGCGAAGATCGCTGACCGGCACATCTTCATCCGCCCCGCGACAGACGCGTTCTTTCTGGTGGCCCTGCTGAAGTCGGTTCTCAGCCAGTCCAAGGGCGACGCGGTTCCTGCCTATGCTGTCAATCTGGCGCGGATGGCCGAAGCGCTTGCGCCATTTTCCATCGATGAATGCGCCGCCCGCGCCAGCGTTTCCCTCTCCGATATTCACCACATTGCCACGCGCATGGCCAGTGGCCCTGCCGCGCTTTACGGTCGGCTGGGGGCAACGACGCAAGGCTTTGGCACGCTCAACGCCTGGCTGATTGCGCTCATCAATATCGCCACCGGCCAGCTTGACCGGGAAGGCGGGCTGCTGTTCCCCGCACCGGCTGTCGATACGGTGGAAGCACTCAGCGCGGGCCATATCGGGCGCAAGCACTCCCGCGTGTCCGGCCACAAGGATGTGCTGGGCGAATTCCCCGCCGCGTGCATGGCAGAGGAAATCGAAACGCCCGGCGAAGGTCAGATCAAGGCGCTGTACGTGATCGCGGGTAATCCTGTGCTCTCCACCCCCAATGGCGCGCGGCTGGACAAGGCGCTCGCCGGGCTCGATCTGATGGTGTCCGTCGATATGTACCGCAACGCCACCAGCAGGCGGGCGCATTACATCCTGCCGCCAGTCGGGCCGCTGGAAAAGGATCATTACGGCCTGTTCCTGCTGCCCATCGCCGTGCGCAATATCGCCAAATATTCCAAACCCATGTTTGAAGCGCCAGAAGGCGGCAAGCAGGATTGGGAGATTCTGCGCGGGCTGGCCGCCGCGATTTCCGGCAAGGATGTGGCCGCGCCCACGCCGCGCCAGTCGCTTGATGGCTTGCTGCGTGCGGGGCCGTACAAGGTGTCGCTGGAAGAGGTGGAATCGCATCAGAGCGGGATGGATTTCGGTCCGTTGCAGGCAGGTCGCCTGCCCGAGCGCCTGCGCACGGCGAACCGGCAGATCGACTGCGCGCCAGATGAATTCCTCACCGATCTCGCCCGGCTGGGTGAGGCAATGGCAGACGCGGGAGACGCGCGCCTGCGCCTGATCGGACGGCGGCATGTGCGCTCCAACAATAGCTGGCTCCACAACAGCCCGCGTCTGGTGAAGGGCAAGGATCGTTGCACGCTGATGATCCACCCGGAAGATGCCCGCGCCCGCAATCTGGGTGATGGATCGCTGGCGGACGTCAGTTCGCGCAGCGGCTCGGTGCGGATTTCGGTGGAAGTGACGGACGACATGATGCCCGGCACGGTTTCCATCCCCCACGGTTGGGGCCACAACCTTCCGGGCGTGGCAATGGCAACGGCGCAGGCCCATGCCGGGGTCAGCATCAACGATCTGACGGATGAGGCCGCGTTAGATCCCCTCTCGGGCAATGCGGCGTTTAGCGGCGTTGTGGTGGAAGTGCGCGCGGCGGGGTGAGTCTCGTCGCCCCTGCGCAGGCAGGGGCCTGCATGGGAGTCTGGCTGGCGCGGTCGGCGCGCGCTGACTCAGCGGCCCCTGCCTGCGCAGGGGCGACGTTATCCCGTTGTTCCGCCTACCCCGCCAGCCCTGCCAGCAGCCCCGGCGTCAGTACCTGCGGCAATTGCTCCGGTTCGCCCCCGCCTTTTGGGTAAAAGAGATAGAGCGGCACGCCGGACGCGCCATGTGCGTTCAGGAAACGGGTGATGGCCGGATCGCCGTTCGTCCAGTCCCCCACCATCACGATAACGCCCGCCTTCCTGAACGCCGCCTCCACCTCGGCGCGCTCTATGGCGGCCTTTTCATTGACCTTGCAGGTCAGGCACCAGTCAGCGGTGAAATAAAGGAAGACGGGTTTGCCACTGGCGCGGAGGGCCGCGAGTTTGCTTTCCGAAAAGCCATGATCCGCCTTGGCCGCAGTTTCCGTTCCCGGCAGGGCGACCGGGTGCGGGCCCACTTGCCTCCACAGCAACCACGCCAGCGCCACCACGGTCAGCGCCATCGGGATGGCGAGCAACCGCTGGAACGTCACCATCCAAGCCCCGGGTCTTGGCATCCGCTTTCTCAGCGCAGGCACAAATCCGATGGCGAGAAAGGGCAGGGCCAGCCCCAGCCCCAGCCCGGCAAAGATGGCGAGCGCCGCCGCTGTCGGCAGCACCAGCGCGGCACCCAAGGCCGCGGCCATGAACGGCCCGGTGCAGGGCGTAGCGACAAAGGCGGCCAGCGCCCCAGTCCAGAACGCACCCGCCGTACCGCCCTTTCCGGCCAGTGCCTCACCCCCGCCAAAGCCGCGCAGATGGAACACGCCCAGCAGATTGAGCGTGATGGCAGTGGCGAGCAGCAGCAGCAGGAACACGATGCCAGGCTCCTGCAACTGGAAGGCCCAGCCAATCTGTGTTCCGCTTGCCCGCAAGCCAAGGATGATCCCGCCCAGCGCCAGGCATGTCAGGATCACCCCCGCCGCATAGGCCAGTGCTTCCCGTTTGGCCGCCGTCTCGTTGCCGCCCGCGCGCGCCAGACTCATCGCTTTCAGGCTTATGATGGGGAAGACGCAGGGCATGATATTGAGGATCAGCCCGCCAAGGATCGCGCAGCCCAGCGCCAGCAGGATGGTCGCAAGGCCGCCAGATGGCAGCGTTTCCGCCGCCGCCTCTCCGCCCCAGGCGAAGATGCCGTCCACCGCCTTTACGGCGAGCCCTTTGTCCGGTCCGATGGCCAGCACGCCCTCCAAAGTTTCCGGATTGCCGGCGGCGGTCGTTTCGATGATCAGCATGTCGCCCCGCCGCGACACTTTCTGCGGGGCAGCGTAATTTACGGCATTTTCGGTGATGGCATAGAACCAGGGATCTTTCGCCTCTGCGCTGGCCGGGAACGGAATGCCGATGTGCAGTGCGCCATCATCTGCGTGGAACTTCGCTTCGCTCCCCAATGGCCGGGGCAGCTTGGCCCACCAGCCATCGAACCGCGCCTGACTGTCTGGCGTAATGGCACCATTGCCCACCGTCAGCTCAACCGAGATATCCCCATTTTCCGGCACGCAAATCTTGTCGGTGCAGGCGAGCCAGTCGACCCGCGCGCGGATGGGCAGTTTCGTGCCCGCCGCCAGACCGCGCGGGAGCTTGATCTGCACCAGCAGGGCATATTCCTGCTCATAGACATGGTTCATCAGCCCCGCGATCACCAGCCGCTGCGGCACCGGATATTGCGGCGGGCCAGCGGTGATCCCGGCAGGCAGTTTCCAGTCAAACCGCGCACCGAACCCGGCATCTCCGGGATTCTGCCAGTAACCGTGCCAGCCTTTGTCCGGCGTGAACACAACTGCCAGTGTCACTGCCGTTCCCGCGCGCGGCACTGTGCTTTGGGTCACCAGCGTGGCGCGGATATGGTTCGCCGCCTGCGCGGGCGCGGCAACGGCGCACAGGGAGAGAAGCAGCGTCATCAGGGTGACATAGCAGTGGCGCATTGAAAGTCCTTGTCGCGTCATGAAGGGGGCTATAGCCTGTTTCGTGCTTTTGGACAGGAGGGTTACCCGCGTGAAGTTCCGTATTGCCGCCGCCTTGGGATTGATGACCGCCAGCGCGGCCCATGCGGAAAAGCCGCGCCTGATCATTGCCATTTCGGTGGATCAGTTTTCGGCCAATCTGTTTGAGCATTACCGCCCGACCTTTACTGGCGGATTGCGCACGCTTTCGGGCGGTGTGGTGTTTGCTTCGGGCTATCAAAGCCATGCAGCGACCGAAACCTGCCCTGGCCATTCGACGATCCTGAGCGGCATTCATCCAGCCCGTTCCGGCATCGTCGCTAATGAATGGTCTGGCACGCGGGGCGCGACGCCCGCAGTCGAAACCTATCGCGACGACATTTACTGCGTGGAAGATGAAACCAATCCGGCGTCCACATCGCGCATTCCGGTGGTGTCCCTCCAGCATCTGACCACAGATTTCCAGACGCTCGGGGATCGGATGAAAGCGGCATTCGGCAAAAAGACGCGGGTGTTTGCGGTCGCGGGCAAGGATCGCGCGGCCACGCTGATGGCGGGTCGCCATGCGGATCAGACCTGGTGGTATGATAGCGAACAGGGCAAATATACCAGCTATGTGGCGCATACGCCGCAATATGGAAACGTGCCTGCGTCCCCGCCCAAAGCGGTGTCGGATGCGAATGATGCCATTGCGATTCTGCTCAAGTCGCCACCGGCGGCACCGGAATTATCCACCCAGTGCGCTGCCTTGGTAAAGCCCATGCTGATCAGCGGCAGCGCCAAGATCGGGGCAGGGGCCGTAGTGCCCAATGGCAGCGCCAAGGATTTCCGGGCGACGGCGGCAATGGACGCGGAAACGCTGGCGATTGCGCAGGGGCTGGTCAACGAATTCGATCTGGGCCGCAAAGGCAGCACCGATGTGCTGGCAATCAGCCTGTCCGCCACGGATTATGTCGGCCATGCTTACGGGCCCGGCGGCCCCGAAATGTGCGGGCAGATGGCCAATCTGGATGAAAGGCTCGGGGCGTTCCTGAATGCTGTGGACGCAACGGGCAAACCCTATGCCGTGGTGCTGACGGCCGATCATGGCGGGATCGATATTCCCGAACGCAGTCATGGCGGGCCGGGGGAGGCGACCGGGCGTTCGTCTCTGGGGCTTGGCATTACGAGCCTGAATGGCATGGTGCGTGCGATGCTCAAGATTGATGATCCGGCTGTCACGGCCGTCACCTTCAAAGGCGGCGCGGGTGATATCTGGCTGACGGATCAGGTGCCAGCGGACAAACGCGCGATGGTAACGGCATTTCTGCAAGGCGCGATCAGCGGGATGTACGGTGTGGAAGCGGTGTTCACCCGGGACGAGATCATGGCCGTGCCGATGCCCAAGGGCGCGCCGGACAAATGGTCACTGATCCAGCGGGTGCGCGCGTCCTATATGGATGGCCGTTCCGGGCATCTTTATGTCGTGCTGAGCGATGGCCTGAGCCCCATTTCGATTGCGGGCAGGGGGTATGTCTCCACACATGGCAGCGTGTGGGATTATGACCGCCGCGTGCCGATGCTGTTCTGGTGGAAAGGGGCCAGGCCTGCCGACCGCACCGAAGCCGTGGAGACCGTCGATATACTGCCCACCCTCGGCAGCCTTGTCGGCCTGAAAGTGCCGCCTGCCAGTGTGGACGGGCAGTGTCTGGATCTGTCGGGCGGCGGGAAAAGCAATTGCCGGTGAGGGGATGCGATGCCAACACCGCCATTCCGGCGAACGCCGGAATCTCGCGGTCTTTCCGCGCTGCAAAGGCCGGGCTGAAAAAGGGAAAGGGAGATTCCGGCGTTCGCCGGAATGACGGTTGGTAGCCCGCACATGACCATCGAAAAAACATACATCTCCGCCCAGAGCCTGCTGGCCGATTCCTTCCGTCTTGCCATGCAGGTTTTGCGCAGCGGTTTCCGGCCCAGCTTCATCGTGGGCGTCTGGCGTGGCGGGGCGCCGATCGGCATCGCGGTGCAGGAAGTGCTGTCCTATCACGGCATGGAAACAGACCATATCGCGATCCGCACATCCTCCTACACCGGCGTTGACCAGCAAAGCCCTGAAGTGCGGGTCTTCGCGCTTGGCTATCTGATCGAGCAGCTCAATCCGGAGGATAATCTGCTGATCGTCGATGACGTGTTCGATTCCGGGCGCAGCGTCGAGGCCATCATCGCCGAACTGAAACTGCGCTGCCGCGCCAACATGCCGCGCGATGTCCGCGTGGCGACGGTCTATTACAAACCCCGCCGCAACAAGACGAAGCTGACGCCCGATTTCTACATCCATGAATCGTATGAGTGGCTGGTTTTCCCCCACGAACTGAAAGGGCTGAGCGAAGCGGAAATCCGGGCGAACAAGGCCGGTGGCGATATCATTCTGGATGGGTGAAGAAAGCCCGTCTTTACGAGCGAAACGAAGCAATCCAGTGGCCGCGGCAGACAGTCTGGATTGCTTCGTTTCGCTCGCAATGACGATTTCCAAGCTATGACAAGGCAGGATCGGGAGACCCGCAATATGCACGGATTTACCTCAACCGACGAGCGCCGCCGCTTCATCGAAGGGCTGCCCAAGGCGGAACTGCATCTGCATCTGGAAGGCAGCCTGGAACCCGAACAGATGTTTGCGCTGGCACAGCGCAACGGGATTGCCATTCCCTTTGCCTCGGTGGAGGCGGTGCGCGCGGCCTATGATTTCTCCAACCTGCAGGATTTTCTGGATATCTATTATCAGGGAATGAATGTGCTGCGAACGGAGCAGGACTTTTACGATCTGGTGATGGCCTATCTTCGCCGCGTCCATGCGGACAATGTGCGCCATGTGGAAGTCTTCTTCGATCCGCAGGGGCATACCGATCGGGGCGTGGCCTTTGGCACCGTGGCGGACGGCATATTGCGCGCGCTGGCGGACGGGGAACGGGATTTTGGCATCACATCGCGCCTGATCCTGTGTTTCCTCCGCCATCTGAGTGAGGAAGCCGCATTCGAAACGCTCGAACTGGCGGGGCCTTGGCTGGGGCGGATCGCGGGCGTTGGCCTTGATTCCTCCGAAGTCGGCCATCCCCCGGAAAAATTCGCGCGGGGATTTGCCCGGGCCCGCACGTTGGGGTTGAAACTGGTCGCCCATGCCGGGGAGGAAGGCCCGCCCGCTTATGTCTGGCAGGCGCTTGATACGCTTGGGATCGACCGGATCGATCATGGAAACCGGTCGCTCGAGGATAGGGCGCTGGTAGAGGGGATTGTGGCGCGCGGACTGACGCTCACGGTCTGCCCGCTCTCCAATCTGAAGCTGTGCGTGGTGGATGCGCTGGCGGCGCACCCCTTGCGGCACATGCTGCAGGCGGGCCTGCGCGCGACGATCAACTCGGATGATCCCGCCTATTTCGGCGGCTATATGAACGCCAATTTCCTGGCCACGGCAGAGGCGCTTGACCTGACGCGCGCCGAACTGGTCGCGGTGGCGCGCAACGGGTTTGCCGGATCATTCCTGCCGAACGAAGATGTGGCACGCCATTTGGCAAGTGTCGATGCGTATGATGCGGCGTTTGGCCGCTAACGCACCTCGAACGCTTTCAGCCCCGGCCCCAGCTTGTTCGCACCCAGCCGCAGGGGTTCATGGCTCCAGTCCGCCACGAACACGCTCGGCCAGGGGACGCCGGGGGCCATGCTGGCGCTATTGCCGCTGATCGCCAAGCCGGCGGAAGGATGCACCCGGGCCTCGGCGGCGACGGCGATGAAAGCGGAATGGTTTTCCTTGTCCCGCCCTTGCACAAAGGTGTTGCCCGCTATCGTGCCTGTGGAACCCGCCGGCAGATCAATCATATAGTTTGTCGTCTTGCCCTGGCTGTCATCAAAGCTGGAATCGCGGATATCGACATGGGGCGTATGGGTTTTCACATAGTGCCCGCCCGTGCCACGCTCAAAGCGGCTGCGCGTGATGGTCAGGCTGCCATAATCGCCGATATAGATGGAATGTGCGCAGCTAAGGCCACGGTCACAGCGGCCAAGCCCTGAGAAGGTGGAGCGGTCTATCACCACTTCGCCTTCCGGATCGGGGGCGGATAGAATGCCTTCTTCCGAATTACGGAACATGGCATTCTCAACGGCAAGATTGCCTTTTTCCAGCCGGATGCCTGCGCCATTGCCATCGGGTACGCGCATGTTCTGGAAGACCAGCCCTTCCACGCGCGCCGAAAGTCCGCCCAGAACCAGTGCGGCCTTGCCTTCGCATATGCCCCCGTCAAACACGGCCTGGCCGGCAATCGCTGCTCTGTAAGTGATGTTGCCGCCCCGTTGCGACGCGCAATCGCCATAAGTGCCGGGCGCGATCACGATCGTGCCATCACCATCGCCGATCGCGCGCACCGCATCATCCAGCCGCCAGAACGTCTTGCCGGTTTCCGCGATCTGAAAAGGCGGGCGTTGCTGCTGCGCAGGCGCGGCGCTGGCGGCCATCAAAAGCGCGGCAATGGCTAAAGGCTGTTTCATCTGAAGGCTCCGGTTACACCAGCGGCAATGGCGGGCGGCATTTCGGCTGTCCATCTGATTTGGCGGTTAATTCCGGATTGCCCCAAAACGGGACGTGTCCGCCGAAAATGCGCCTTTACGGGCGGACGAGCTTTCCTTAACCTGTTGTTAATGGGAGAAAGTACGAGTCGTAGATGCTCGCATCCCGATAAAACTCTGGTCGCATAGAGGAGTTTCTGGCGCGTTTGCGTCAACCAAGGGAGATTTTTATGCGGTACGTTCCTGCTTCGCTTGCGCTTTTTGCAGCATTTGCCCTGACAACGCCAGCGCAGGCGGCGCTGCTTTATGCCAACGATTTTGACGGCACGATCACCTTCGGGTCAGGTGTATCTCTTTCCAATGTGGTTGATCCCACGGGCTTGACACAAGCGGCTACGGCAGGCGCTTGGAACGCTGCCGGTTGGTCGGGCAATCACTATGTCAACAACACATTTGGTAATCCGGCAAGTATTACGCAGTTGACCTTTTCCGGGCTTTCGGCACACTCAAGTGTAAATCTTGGCGGGATCATTGGTTTTCTGGATAGCTGGGACGGCAACGATGTGGGGAATTGCTGCTCTCCGGATAATCTGGAATTTTACATTGATAATGTGCTGGTTGCTGTGTTGACTTCCAATAGTGGAAACCCGGGGGCAAGCCAGTTTTTCGATGGTGCCACAGTAATTGCGAACAATCAGCAGGTCGATAATAATTTCTTCTTTTCTGATGCGTTGATTGACTTGGGATCAGCCAACTTTGCGACATTCGCGCATTCGGGTTCGTCGCTGGTTCTTGGCATTCGCGCTAGCGGCAATGGCTGGCAAGGCGGAACCGACGAAAGCTGGGGCTGGGATGCAATAAATATCACCTACAATGCTGGGGCCGTTCCCGAACCAGCCAGCTGGGCGCTGATGATTGCTGGTTTCGGCCTGACGGGTGCCGCGATGCGCCGCCGTGCGAAAGTGCGCGTCACTTACGCCTGACTTTGGCGCCTGATGGCAGGCACCTGATACCATCTCCCGAAGGGGGACAGCGAAGCCCGTCCGGTGTGCGCAACACCGGGCGGGCTTTTCCGTGTTTGGCTGATCAATCCAGATTCGGCCGCAGCCAGCGGGTGGCGGTCGGGATGTCCGCGCCGCGCCGGTCCGCATAATCGGCAAGCTGATCCTGGCCGATCCGCGCCACGCCGAAATATTCGGCCTGGGGATGCCCGAAGTAAAAGCCCGAAACCGCTGCGGTGGGCAGCATGGCGTGGCTTTCGGTCAGCACCAGTCCGGCATTGTGCCCCGCGTCCAGCAGATTGAACAGGATCGGCTTCAGGCTGTGATCGGGGCAGGCGGGATAGCCCGGCGCCGGGCGGATGCCGCGATACTGTTCCTTGATAAGCGCTTCATTGGTCAGTTGTTCACCCGGCGCATAGCCCCAGAGGGTGGTGCGGACATGCTGATGCAGCCGTTCGGCAAAAGCTTCGGCGAATCGATCGGCCAGTGCTTTCAGCAAAATGTCCGAATAGTCGTCATGCTCTGCCTTGAAGCGGGCGATGTGCGGATCGATGCCGTGAATGCCAACGGCAAAACCGCCAATCCAGTCGCCATCATCATCGATAAAGTCCGCCAGACACATATTGGGGCGATCCCGGCTTTTGCGGATCTGCTGGCGCAGGAAGGTAAGCCGCACATGCCTTTCTTCCTCCGCCAGATGGATCACTACATCATCATTTTCCCGGGCGCAGGGCCAGAACCCGGCGACGCCCTTTGCGGTCAGCCACTTTTCGGCAATGATGGTGTCGAGCATCTTCTGGGCATCGGCAAACAGAGCCGTGGCACTCTCGCCGACAACGGCGTCCTGAAGGATCTCGGGGTAATTGCCGGCCAGTTCCCACGCCCGGAAGAAGGGCGTCCAGTCGATACATTCGCGCAGATTGGTCAGATCCCAATCATCGAACACATGCACGCCCGGCTGTTCGGGCGGCGGTGCCTTGTGCGCCATATCGGCAGGGAAGGCGTTGGCGCGCGCGTCCTCAAGGCTCAGCAGGATGCTGGCTTCCTTGCCGGAACGGACATCGCGGACATGCTGGTAATCCGCTGCCGTGGCTTCCACAAAAGGATCACGCTGCGTGTCGGAAAGCAGTTGCGATGCCACACCCACGGCGCGGCTGGCATCCAGCACATGCACCACGGGGCCGTCATAAGCGACATCGATCCGCAGCGCAGTGTGCACCTTGGATGTGGTGGCCCCGCCGATCAGCAGGGGCATGGTAAAGCCGCCACGCTGCATTTCCTCGGCCATCGTGACCATCTCGTCCAGAGAGGGCGTGATGAGGCCGGAAAGCCCGATCATGTCCGCGTCATGTTCCCTGGCGGCGGCAAGAATTGTGGTCCAGGGCACCATCACGCCCAGATCAACCACTTCATAGCCGTTGCACTGCAGCACAACGCCCACAATGTTTTTGCCGATATCGTGCACATCGCCCTTCACAGTGGCCATGATGATAACGCCCTTGGCTTTCGCCCCTTCTTCCTTGGCCGCCTCGATAAAAGGGATCAGGTGCGCCACGGCCTTTTTCATCACGCGCGCCGATTTGACGACCTGGGGCAGAAACATCTTCCCGCTGCCGAACAGATCGCCCACCACATTCATCCCGTCCATCAGCGGGCCTTCGATCACTTCGATGGGGCGGGCGAACGCCAGACGGCATTCCTCGGTATCATCCACCACATAGGCGTCGATGCCCTTGACCAGCGCGTGTTCCAGCCGCTTGGTCACCGGCCAGCCGCGCCATTCCTCCATTGCTTTTTCGGTGGCGGCATCCGTGCCCCGGAACTTTTCCGCCAGCGTCACCAGCCGCTCGGTCGCTTCTGCCGAGCGGTTGAGAATCACATCCTCACACGCGGTGCGCAGTTCCGGATCGATCGTGTCATAAATGTCGAGCTGGCCGGCGTTGACGATGGCCATGTCGAGCCCGGCAGGGATTGCGTGATACAGAAAGATGCTGTGCATCGCCCGGCGCACCGGCTCATTCCCGCGGAACGAGAAGGACAGGTTGGAAAGTCCGCCCGAAAAATGGACATGGGGGCAGCGAACGCGGATTTCCTTGACCGCTTCGATAAAGTCCACCGCGTAATTATTATGCTCCTCAATCCCCGTCGCTACTGCGAAAATATTGGGATCGAAGATGATGTCCTCAGGCGGAAAGCCGATGCCCACGAGCAACTTGTAGGCGCGTTCGCAAATCTCGATCTTGCGCGCCCTGGTGTCGGCCTGTCCCAATTCGTCGAACGCCATCACCACCACGGCAGCGCCATAGTTCATGCACTTGCGGGCCTGCTCAAGAAACTGCGCTTCGCCTTCCTTCATGGAGATGGAATTGACGATCGGCTTGCCGGACACGCATTTCAGCCCGGCCTCGATCACTGACCATTTGGAACTGTCGATCATGAACGGCACACGAGCGATATCGGGCTCGGCGGCAATCAGCTTGAGGAACGTGGTCATCGCGTGGACCGCGTCGAGCAGCCCTTCGTCCATGTTGACGTCGATCACCTGCGCGCCGTTCTCGACCTGCTGGCGCGCGACCTCGTCGGCTTTGGGGTAATCCCCCGCCATGTTGAGTTTCTTGAACGCCGCAGAGCCTGTGACGTTGGTGCGCTCGCCGATGTTGACGAAACGGGCAGAGGAAATTGCTTGGTTCATTTGGATTATCAAGCCGCCATCACAAAGGGTTCCAGCCCAGCGAGCCGCG
>JANOAJ010000233.1:0-4337 GCA_031411035.1 Sphingomonadales bacterium | reverse complement strand
TCATTCCGGCGAAAGCCGGAATCCCCCTTCGCCTTTCCGGCGGGCGATCGTCATCGTTGCGCCGAGAAGAGGCGAGATTCCGGCTTTCGCCGGAATGACATATCACTGCACGCGCATGACCTTAAGCCCGCGCCGGGTGAGCATGGCCTGCACGGAATCATCCCCCGCCAGATGCCCGGCGCCTACCGCGACCAGCACCACACCCGGCCTGTCGAGCCGCTTTGTCAGCCATTCCGCCCAGTTGGCGTTGCGTTCATGCAGCAGCACCCGGGCAAGCTCTGGCGACAATTGCGCTTCATCATCAAAGGAGATCGCAATCGCCTTGTCATCGCCCTTGCTCCAGGAAGAGAGCATGGCATCAAATTCGGTGGCGGGATCGGCCTGTTCGTCAATCATGCCGACAAGAAAAGTGCGCTGGGCCTCTTCGGGCAGCTTGTCGAAAAGGCCAAGCTGCCATTCCGACGTTTCCAGTCCGCTGATCGGCTTCTTCGCCGCCTGGAACTGTTTGGTGAGCAAACGCTCCACGCCATTATCGGGGCTGACATCAAGCTCCTGCAGCATCCCGGCTGCCAGGGTTACGGCCACGGCCCAGGTGTCAAACTGGTTGAGCGTGGAGGATGCCATTCCGGATTTGAGGATGACATTGGCCAGCACGGCCCGTTTTTCCGGCGGCACCCTATCGAGTACCGGCGGCAGGCCCGTGGTCAGCGCAAGTTTCATGAAAGTCTGCGCCGTTTTTGCCTGGTCATCCAGATCAGCCACTTCCAGTACCAGTTCATTGGCGCTTTTGGCTGCCGCGTTGAACGCGGGCGTGCGCCAGCGATAATTTTTGGGCAGCACGTGGATCGTGCCGAACATATAGATCGTCGTATCCGCGTCCGACAGCTTCCACAGGCCGGGCCGCGCATCGGCGGGCAGGGGCGGCATTTTGGGGGCAGACGCTGTGGCGGTGGTGCACAGCAGGGAACAGACCAGAGCGGTCAGCAGTTTTCGCATCCTCATAAGCGCCGTTTCGCGGGTTTTGGAAGGGATGGCAATGCTTGATCCGCACCGTCTTCCCGAGCGAAGTCGAGGGACTAGTTCGAGCGTAGTCGAGAACCAGCGCCGTCCTTCGGCCTCGACTGCGCTCGGCAGCGGTTCTCGACTTCGCTCGAACAGGCGGAAATTGGCTTCCCATTTGTCCACATTTGGCTTGTTCACGATCCCCCATCACCTTGACCCCTTGCGCCCCATCGGCCAAAGGCGCGGGCCATGACCAGTGGGCCGCTTTCATTCCAGGACCTGATCCTCACGCTTCATGACTATTGGGGCAAGCAGGGCTGCGTGATCCTGCAGCCCTATGACATGGAAATGGGCGCGGGCACCTTCCACACCGCGACCACATTGCGCGCGCTGGGCCCTGATCCGTGGAATGCCGCTTTCGTTCAGCCCTGCCGCCGCCCGACCGATGGTCGGTATGGCGAAAACCCTAACCGGCTGGGGGCCTATTACCAGTATCAGGTGATCCTGAAGCCATCGCCGCCGGACTTGCAGGAACTGTATCTGGGGTCGCTAGCGGCCATCGGCATTGACCCGCTGCTCCACGATATCCGCTTTGTCGAGGATGACTGGGAAAGCCCGACGCTCGGCGCGTGGGGGCTGGGTTGGGAAGTCTGGTGCGACGGGATGGAAGTGACGCAGTTCACCTATTTCCAGCAGATGGGCGGCTTTGATTGCAAGCCAGTGGCGGGCGAACTTACCTACGGGCTGGAACGGCTGGCCATGTATATCCAGAACAAGGACAGTATTTTCGATCTCGCCTACAACAATGCGGGTGTGACGTATGGCGATGTGTTTCTCGAAAACGAGAAGCAGATGAGCGCTTATCATTTCGAGGCAGCGGACACAGACATGCTGTTCGATGCCTTCAAAAAGGCAACGGGCGAATGCGAACGCTGCCTTGAAAAGCAGTTGCCGATCCCGGCCTATGAACAGGCGATCAAGGCCAGCCACATCTTCAACATGCTTCAGGCACGCGGTGTCATCAGCGTGCAGGAACGCGCCAGCTATATGGGCCGCGTGCGCGATCTGGCGAAAGGTAGCTGCCATGCGTGGATCGAGAAGCAAACACCCGAATGGATGGCCAAATTTCCGGGATGGACGCTATGATGGCGCCCGCACCCTCCGCGCCTCCGCGTCTTCGCGTGCGCAAAAGAAATTTGGGTTCACGCGGAGGCGCGGAGGCGCGGAGAGGCGTTTGCTTCATTGATGCTGGTGCAAGTCGATGACAGATTTTCTTTTGGAACTCCGCTCCGAAGAAATCCCTGCGCGGATGCAGGATAAGGCTCGGGATGATCTGGCGCGGCTGTTTGAAAGCGAACTCGCCAAGGCCGGGTTGAAGGCAGACGCCATCACCAGTTATGCCACGCCGCGCCGCCTTGCGCTGATTGCCAGGGGGCTTCCGCTCGAAACGCAGGCGGTTTCGGAAGAAACCAAAGGGCCCAAAACCTCGGCCCCGCCACAGGCGCTCGAAGGCTTTCTGCGCAAGACCGGGCTGACACAGGATCAACTGGTGGACCGCGACGGCGTCTATTTCGCAGTAGTGGAAAAGCCGGGGCGCAAGACCGCCGATGTGCTGGCAGAAGCCATCCCCGCGATCATCCGCGCTTTTCCCTGGCCCAAATCGCAGCGCTGGGGTGCGGCGTCGATCAGCACTGAAAGCCTGCGCTGGGTGCGCCCGCTGCAGGGCATTGTCGCGCTGCTGGGTGATGATGTTGTGGACTGCGCGATTGATGGCATCACCAGCGGATCTGCGACACTCGGCCACCGCTTCCACCATCCCGGCGCGATCACCATTGGCAATGCGGGGGACTATGCGGCCAAGCTGATGGCCTGCCATGTGATCGTCGATCAGGAAGAACGCCGCGCGATCATCCGCGCCGGGGCCGAAAAGGTCGCGGCGGATGCGGGCCTTTTGCTGGTGCCGGATGAGGGGCTGGTGAGCGAGAATGCTGGCCTCACCGAATGGCCGGTGCCAATGCTCGGCCGCTTTGATCCGGCGTTTCTGGCAGTGCCGGAAGAAGTGATCCAGCTGACCGCGCGGGTGAACCAGAAATATTTCATCTGTCGGGATGCGGGCGGAAAGCTCGCCAACGCGTTCGTGTGCACGGCCAATATTGTGGCGAGCGATGGCGGCGCGGTGATTGTGGCGGGGAATGAAAAGGTGCTCGCCGCGCGGCTGAGCGATGCCAAGTTCTTCTGGGAGCAGGATCTGAAAGTTCCGCTGGATGAACAGGCGAAGAAACTTTCCAGCATCGTGTTTCATGAGAAACTGGGCACAGTGGCCGACAAGGTGGAGCGCGTGGCAAAGCTCGCGCGGTGGCTGGTTGAGAGCGGGGTTATCACCTCCCGACTTGCCGAGCGCAGTCGAGGAACTCTGCCGAGCGAAGCCGAGGCTTCCACAGCGGTTGTTCTCGGCTCCGCTCGAACTAGTCCCTCGACTTCGCTCGGGAATTCGGAACTCGCCACCCAGGCCGAACGCGCCGCGCGCCTCTGCAAGGCTGATCTCGTCACCGGGATGGTTGGGGAATTTCCTGAACTGCAAGGCATAATGGGCGGCTATTATGCCCGCGCTCAGGGGGAAAGCGATGCCGTCGCCGATGCCGTGCGCGATCATTACAAGCCCGTCGGGCAGGGCGATGACGTGCCGACCGCGCCGGTGACGGTGGCGGTGAGTTTGGCGGATAAGCTGGATACGCTGGTTGGGTTCTTCATGGTTGGCGAAATGCCCACCGGCTCGCGCGACCCGTTCGCTCTTCGGAGAGCGGCGCTGAGCGTAATTTCTATTCTAATTACAAATAGTTTGCGTCTTCCCTACTTCACTCTGCTGGGGCCAGCCATGGGGGGGATTGCAAGGACACAGGGTAAACTACACGCTGAGAGACTTGGCGTGCCGATCAACGAAATAGCTCGGTATCTGACGAAGTCCGCTGCGACCGCGCTCGAAAACTTTGTTTGGAAGGCACCGCAGGAACTCGAAGCAATTGAGAGAACTGCGATGAAGGCACCTCAGGCGTTGGCAGATTTCCTAACGGAACGCCTCAAGGTCCAGCAGCGCGAAGCCGGTGTCCGGCACGATCTGATTGACGCCGTATTCGCACTCGGTGGGGAGGATGATCTTGTCCGCCTGCTCGCGCGGGTGAAGGCGTTGCAGGCGTTCGTCGGGACGGCGGAAGGGGCGGATTTGCTCGCCGGGTACAAGCGCGCGGCTAATATTTTGAAGAAGGAACAACCCTCCCCCCTTGTGGGGGAGGGCGACACGCGCGAAGAGCGGCGGGGTGGGGGGCCGGCGGCGTCTG
>JANOAJ010000232.1:0-8521 GCA_031411035.1 Sphingomonadales bacterium | reverse complement strand
CGGCGCACGGCTTGCACGTGCCGCCCAACCGGCGATAGGCAGACGGCGGTTAACGCCGGATGGGTGGCCGAGTGGTTTAAGGCAGCGGTCTTGAAAACCGCCGTGGGTGCAAGCTCACCGTGGGTTCGAATCCCACCCTGTCCGCCAATAGCCTCGCAATTTAGCCAAATTTGTTGAAAATATTGGCAGGTTTCCACGATAGACCACCCGCTTTCTGGTAAAATATCAGCCAAGTTTGGATTGCAATTCACATTTCGCTAAATCTAGCTGAGATAATGTTACGGGCAAATCGCTATATTATAAAAAAATATTGGTGACTCCATATGGAACATTAATGTTCTAATTCAGTTAAATGCCTGTGCTGGCAGAAAAACATTTATCGAAACACTATTATGGAATAGATGCCGCACGATTTATCGCTGCACTGGCGGTCTGGGCTTTTCACCGCAATCATGCCACTTATGGTTATCTTGGTGTTCCCGTTTTCTTTGCAATCAGCGGTTTTGTCATATCGAATTCCCGCACAGGCCGCACTGTCCCTGACTTTCTGGCAGCACGAACCGCACGACTCTATCCCGGCTTCGTTCTCTGCCTTGTGCTCACCCTTGCCGTCACACCGGCAAGCTGGGCGCACATTGCCGCGAACCTCACAATGGCTCCAAGGCTGTTCGGTGTAGATCCGATTGATGGCGTCTATTGGAGCCTGTTATTCGAGATGTTGTTTTACGGCTATGCCGCCGTTCTCGGCGTGTCGCGGCCCGCGCTGTGGATCTGGCTGGCGCTGTCTGCCGTCCATATGTGGCATCCGCTGCCTGGCAAGGTTTTGCTTGTCCTGGAATGGGCACCATATTTCGTGGTGGGGTGCGCCGTCTATCTCCGGTCATGGCCGCTATGGCTGGCGGCGACCGTCTTGTCAGTGGTGAATGCCGCGCTTCAGACAAAGGCATCCCCTGAAGCGGCTGGGCTTATCGTCGGCGTGACCTGCATCGCGTTCCCGGCGATCTGCCAGCTTCGCGGCAACATCGCCTGGCTTGGCTATCTGGCGACCCTCTCTTATCCGATCTATTTGCTGCACAACGAGTTCGGCAGGGTTACAATTATCCCGGCTGTCATCATCGGCGCAATGGCCGTTGCCTATGTTGAGCCATTCGGAAAGCGCGCAATTCTATCATTTTATAAACAGTTGAAACCATTTTCCCTGTCCATAAAAAATCGAATGCCCGCCCTATTTGCCTCCGCAGTCCATCTTGACGACTAAATTCATCGTCGATTCCGGATTGGCAGATTTGTGAGTGGGCTGTTCAACGCGATCCGCAGTGGTGCACCGCAAACGGCTGGAGAGGCCGGTTCGTAGGAACGCAAGCGGACAGGCGCGGGCGATAGCCAAGAAAACATTCGTCACAAGTGGCTATTTTTAAGGGATTATCGGAATGCTGGCGGATGCTCGTTCGGCGGGCATCTTGTCCGCCAATAGCCTCGCAACGGATGCATTTCCCTTCATGTGAGACGGCACCATCAGGGGCGGCGGCCTTGCAAGCCGCCCATTACGGCTTCCACTGCATTGTCGATGTGAATGATGGTGGCGGCCCCTGATCCGCCGAGCATGGCCAGGCCGATGCCTTCGCCAACGGCCATCGGAACAACCCGAGCGCCTTCCTTTTTGTGCCAGAAAAGCAGCGTCTCGAACCCTTCGGGAAAGAGATTGCCGGACAAGCGGGTCAAGCCTGCGCTGTTGGACGACGCGGCATTGCCGAAATCCGTGAAAACCGTGGCGGCCTTGATTGCTTCGCGCGGCGCGACACCTTGGGACCAAAGCTGATAAGCAATCGCGAGCCGCACTGCCCCTCTCAGGGAGAGCTTGCTTGTTCCCCCGGCAACAATGGCTTTCCCGTCACCATCATGCCACTGGAAGACGCCGCGCACGAAATAGTCTCGCATCGTCCCCAGGTGCCAGCCAGTCGCGGCGGCCACTTCGCGCAGGGTAAATGTGGGCGTATCGGCGTCCATTCGAAAATCCTGTGGCAGTTTCGCAAGCTGTGATGCAGCTAAAGTGCTTACATCAGGTTAACTGCCCTGCGCTGCCTGACGGACTGCCGGGCGAAGGCGATTGCCGCAACCACCCCGTCACAATCGAGGCCCCGCTACTGACACGAATGTAATTATATATCAATTTTTGCGGACGATAGAAAATTTACTTGCAAAAACATGGCCTTCCATTCCACTATGCCGGAAGAGCAGGTTAGCTTGGTTGGACAGGAACGAGATGCGCTGACATGGAGGATTGCCGACTATGAGCAGCGTCAATCCAGTGAGCGTTCTTGGCAACAGCGCCAGTCAGCCGACGAGCAGCGTGCTGGCTGTGGCACGTCAACTGGCCGGAATTAACCGCGTGCGGCGGGCGAGCTTCAAGTCGTATCCCGGCATGGACCATCTGGCCGTGAAAATCCTGCTGCATATCTTGCTGGAACAAGGCACCCGCGAATGGGCATCTGTGGATGGCATTCCGGAAGCCGTGCACGTTCGTGCCACGACAGTTCAACGGTACCTTGGCTTTCTTGGCGAGATCGGTCTGGTGGAAAACGAGAAGGCGGTTCTCGGGCAGGTTGTCAGGGCTAGACTGACCGGGGACGCCAGCGAGGTGATGTCACAATATCTGAATGCGATCGCGGCTCTGCTGGCCCAGCGCTACGAAGATCATCTATGACATGGGCAATGCGCGCGCCGGCCATCAACATCCCTTCCCGGTCGGCCAGTGCAAGCGCCGCCTCAAGATGCTGAATGATCTGTTCGCACGGATCGTGCGACTTGTCCGGATCCGTATCCATTATTTACCTTTGCCCCGCCGCTGCCGACAGGAAAATCTCGCCTGACCGAATAACGGCGTGCCAGACCCAACGTTAAGCAGGCAGCTTTGGTTTGTGATGAATACCGGCTAACGGCGGGAATCTCAATCGCAGTGCCCCGCGTCACACATTGTTGTGCGAGAACGCTACCCGTCAGCATCATCGCACTCGGCGACACGCGCAAAACGGATTTTCGAACGGTCAAAGACGCGCTTTTCGTCTTCGATGACATCCTCGGGAAATGCCCCGCGTGAGGCGATGTCAATGATGGCATCGTAGATGGCCTTGTTCTCGAACCACAGTTCGGTGACGACGTCGAATTCCAGCTCCGGCGGCTCGCCCGTGTCCGGCAAAGGCAGCGGATCGATGTAGCGCCGCATGTAGCGCTTCACGCCCACGGCATACTGGCGGCAGAGCGGCGCATGATGCCCTTCATAATAGGCGCGGAAATCCGCCACAGACAGGCCGGGGCGACGCTTGAGGAAGATAAGCACCTTATAGACGGGGTTGGTCATGCGGGCCTCCTGTATTGCCTGTTCCTGCCAAGGCCCCCTGCCTCATTGGCGATGCTGGACATTTTGATCGCAGCGGGCAACCGGGAGAAACGGCCAGTCAGGCGATCAAGAATTGATAGCGCGGGTGCGATATGGCCCGGACAGCACATCTCAAGGTTGCGCCGATCCTTGACCACCGCCTTGCGCGGGCTAATCGGCGGGAACTTGCCTGAGGAATTGCTCCATGAAAATCGGCGTCTCATACCCCACCACCGAAGTTGCGGGCGATCCCGATGCCATCCGCAAATTCGTCAAGGCAGCCGAAGAACTCGGCTTTGATCATATGATGGCGTATGATCATGTCGTGAAATGCCCGCATGAGGGGCGCGATCCCAAGCTGACCGGCCCCTATACGGAAAAGCACACATTCCATGATCCCTTCGTGCTGTTCGGGTTCGCGGCCGCCATTTCCGACACGCTTGAGTTCGCAACGGGGGTGCTTGTCCTGCCCCAGCGTCAGACGGCCCTGACGGCGCAGCAGGCAGCAGACGTTGACCTGCTGTCGCGCGAACGGCTGCGCCTCGGCGTCGGGATCGGCTGGAATTATGTGGAATATGAAGCGCTGGGGCAGGATTTCCGCACCCGGGGCAAGCGGATTGATGAACAGATCGGCCTGCTCCGCCAGCTCTGGACAACGCCTCTGGTCATCTTTGACGGCCAGTTCGACAAGATTGACCGGGCCGGCATCAATCCACGCCCCCGGCGGCAGATCCCCATCTGGCTGGGCGGGCATTCCGAACCGGCCTATGAACGTGGCGCGAAATTTGGCGATGGCTTTATCTTTGCCGCTCCCGGTGCCGGAGCCGTGGAAGCGTGGGAACGGGTAAAGCATCATCTTGGCGTGCTGGGTCGCCCGGAGGATGGTTATGGCCGGGAACTGCTGACCTTGTTTGCCAAGGACCCGCAGGAATCCGCTGACTACCTGAAGATCTGGCGCGATGCGGGCGGCACGCATGGTTGCGTCCCCTCCATGGACAAGGGGCTGGGCAGCGATATCGACGCGCATATCGATTATATTGCCAAGGCCAAACGGTTGATTGACGCGGGCTGACCCAGAGATTCCGGGAACGAAAAACAGGAACGATCATATGAGCGAGAATAGCCTTGGCACCAGCAGCCTTCGTCTTGAGCGCGAAGGGCCGATTGCCTGGTGCATTCTTGATCGCCCCCATGCCCGCAACGCGCTGACACCAGCGATGTATTTCGGGATCAAGCGCGCCGTCCGCCTCGTTAATTCCGATCCGGAGTTGCGCGCGTTGATTATCACGGGAACCGATGACGTTTTTGCGCCGGGTGGCGATCTTGGCGGACGATACGAACCCGGTGACGAGCATGTGCCCGAGGGCCTGACCTACGAAACCCTGCCCTTTATCGCGATCCGGGAAAGCACGGCCCCGGTGATTGCCGCCGTGAACGGCATCTGTCAGGCGGGCGGCCTCCTGATCGCGATGATGGCAGATATTGCCGTAGTCAGCGATCGCGCGACCTTCCGGGTGCCGGAACTGCTGCGCGGCATCGTTGATTCCACCTATGCCGCAACATTGCCAGCCCATATCGGACTCGCACGGGCGCGGGACTTGCTGCTGTCCGCCCGCCGTTTCGATGCCGCAGAAGCACTGCGTATTGGCCTGGTCTCGCGCGTGGTGCCGCATGAACAATTGCGCGAAGAAGCGCTCAGGGCCGCACGGGAAGTGCTGATGACCGCGCCAGAAGCGCGCGCGCACGTCAAGCGCATGCTCAACGATCAATATGGCACCATCGACTATCAGACGATGTTCTGGTCGCTGCAGAATTCGCGCGAGCCGCGCGAAGGCATGCGGGCCTTCATGGAAAAGCGCCAGCCGGACTGGGTGCCGGAAGGACTCACCGACGAATAGGATCCATCGCCGAGGCTTGCGTTGGGCACGTATCAGCAGCATCGGTTATTGGACGACCCAGGCTAACGGCGCGATCGGAAAGCGCCCGGATCTCTGATTGGCCAGTTTGCGAAAGGGCAATGCGGATGCGTGAGGATTTGACAGCCTGGATCGGGCGGCAGGAAACCGTTGCCGATGTGCTGGAACCAGCGCGCACCAACGCATTGCGGGCGGCCTTGGGGCATGCTCCTTCGCTTGTGGCGGGCGATCCCTTGCCGCTGCTGCATCACTGGCTCTATTTCTGGAATGTCCAGCCGCCCGGCGGACTGGGGGTTGATGGCCACCCGGCCAAGGGAGGATTCCTGCCCCCGGTGCCATTGCCGCGCCGCATGTGGGCGGGCGGGCGCCTGAAGTTCCTCAAACCCCTGATTGTGGGCGAACGGGTAAATCGGGTCTCGACGATCCTTGACGTGAAAACCAGGAGCGGGAAAAGCGGGGAACTGGTTTTCGTGACTGTGCAACACGCACTTGCCGGGGATCGAGGTGCCGCCGTGATAGAAGAGCAGGATATCGTCTATCGGGAACCGGCAGCGCCGGGACCAGATGGCGTGCCAGCGTCACCCGGTGGGAAACCCAAAGCGCCCTGGTACAAGGAGATTATGCCCGATACGGTGCTGCTGTTCCGCTATTCCGGGCTGACGATGAACGGACATCGCATCCATTATGACCGGCCCTATGCCGTGGCAGAGGAAGCCTATCCGGGACTGGTGGTCCACGGACCGTTGCAGGCAACTCTGCTGGCGGAACTCGCGACCGACAAAATTGCCCGACCGCTTACTGGGTTTGAATTTCGCGGGCAGGCACCGGCATTTGACGGCACGACGCTCCATATCTGTGGCGAAGGCACCGAAACGGGCGCGACGCTCTGGACAGAGCAAGGCGGCACAAAATCCATGATTGCGACCGCATATTGCGATGCGGCCGACTAAGACTGGCTGACTGCGGTCAGGGCCGCAATACCCAGCCGCCATCGACATGGATGGTCTGCCCCGTGATCCAGTCGCCCGATTGCGAACAGAGCAGCAGCAGCGTGCCGACCAGTTCATCGGGCGCGCCCTGCGCGCGGGTGCAGACATTCATCGCCAGGAACTGAGCGAAGGGCGAACCTTCCGGTACCAGTGTGCTGCCGGCCTCGCTGGTTACATTGCCGGGTGCGATGGCGTTGACAGTAATCTTCTCGCGGCCCAGTTGCTTCGCCATTGTCGTGGTCAGGCCGGTCAGCGCCAGCTTGCTGACCCCGTAAACCGAAATCGCCGGAAACGCCCCGCCGGAAACCTGATTGACGATCCGCCCGCCACCGCGTGCGCGCATCGAGGGTATCACGGCCTGCGCGCAGATCAGCGCACCGGTCAGATTGACATTCATCACCTTGTTCCACTTGTCGAGCGCCACATCGGCAACGTTGATCTGTCCGAGTTCCAGCATCAGTGCGGCATTGTTGACGAGAATATCGATACCGCCAAACGCATCCTCGGCCGCCTTCGCCATTGCCGCGACCTGATCGACATTGGTGATGTCCACACCCACCGCAATGGCTTTCCCGCCTGCCGCGATGATTTCGTCCGCGACGGCCTTCGCGCCCTCAGCATTCAGATCGGCGACAACAACTGAGGCGCCCGCAGCGGCCAGGCCGGTGGCGTAGGCACGGCCGATGCTGTTACCGCGTCCGCCAGCGCCGGTGACGATGGCGGTTTTGCCGTCAAGGCGGAACTGGTCAGTGGAAAAGGTCATCAGGGTTGCTCCGTGGTAAGCGTGAGAAAGGGGATGGCAACGGCTTGCAATGCAGCGAACGCGGGATCATCGCCGAGCAGCGCTCCCAGCAGACCGACATCTTTGGCCAGCAGCTTGCCGCCATGACTGAACGCCTGCGGATCCGGCATCCGGGCATAAACTTCAAAACCGAAGCTGCGTCCGCTTGACGCCTTGACGAGGTCGGCAAGCGCCGCACGTTCAATGCCCAGCGCCGCGCCGCTGGCAAGCGCGTGATGAGCAAGCGCCATATTGGCGGCCATCAGCGTGTTGTTGACCAGCTTTGCGGTCTGCCCGGCACCAGCCGGGCCGAGATGGACGATCAGTGCGGCAAACGTTTCCAGCACGGGGCGGGCCTTGGCGAATGCATTGGCGTCACCGCCGGCCATCACGGTCAGCGTGCCTGCCGCTGCCGCCGGACCGCCGCCGGAAACAGGTGCATCGAGCAAGGCAATGCCGCGTGCCGCCGCTTCTGCCGCCAGCGCCTTGCAGCTTTCGGGATGGATGGTGGAATGGATGGCAATGCAACTGCCCGCCTTCATCGCCGGCAGAAGTTCGTCCATCACGCTCCGGACGCCGGCATCATCAACGACGCAGACACCAACATGATCGCAGACCGCGCCCAGTGCCGCGATGCTGCCTGCCGTCTGTGCCGCTGTATCGGCATAGGGTTCCAGACTTTCGGGCCGCCGCGCCCACAGCAAAAGCGGATAACCGCCTTCCACAATGCGCCGCGCCATCGGGCCGCCCTGGCTGCCAAGGCCGATGAAACCAACCTGTATCATCCCGCCGTGATTCCCTTGTCCATCTGGATGATGGCACCGTGGAAACCGGAACTGGCAGGGGACGCCAGATAAGCGATCATATCGGCCATGTCGGACACCTCGACCAGCCCGCGAATGGGACGGAACCGGCCCAGCAATTCCGGATCAGCGCCTGCAGGCGGAATAAAGCTCGCGCCGATCGGTGTGACCATCCCGCCGGGAGAGATGGCATTGATGCGTAGCGGCGTTTTCAGATATTCCATTGCCATCGCCTTGGTCATCTGCGCCAGCCCGGCCTTGGACGCACAATAAGCGGCGGCATAGGCTTCCCCAATATGCGCGGCGAGTGAGGTGACGTTGACGATGGCACCTTCGCTTTCCAGCAAATGGGGGATCGCGGCCTTGCTGAGCAGGAACGGCGCAGTCAGGTTCACGGCGATCACCAGATTCCAGTCCGTGACGGGCATTTCATGGCTGTTCGCAAGCTTCAGCACCCCGGCCACATTGCACAGGGCGTCAAGCCGCCCGAATGCCGCCACCGCTGCGGCAACCGCCGCAGGGCAATTATCCGCCACACCCAGATCGGCGGCATGGATCAGCGCCTGGCGCCCCAAAGCCTCTATCTGCGCGGCCGTATCCCGAAGCCCGTCTTCCTTGATGTCCACAATGCAGACATCCGCCCCGGCGCGCGCCAG
>JANOAJ010000231.1:0-2030 GCA_031411035.1 Sphingomonadales bacterium | reverse complement strand
AGTGTTGCATTGCCCGGGGCTAGTTCTACTTTGGGGGGTGGCCACGTCGCGCAGGCCGATACCGATCGATGCGCGTGCCTGTTCGTCCTCGGTGGACTCCACCGGATACGCGCAATAGTCCGCCGCTTAGTAGGCACTGGGCCGGTGATTGCCGGAAAGCCCCACACCGCCAAAGGGCGCGTTGGACGGGGCGCCGTTGGTGGGCCGGTTCCAGTTGACGATCCCCGCGCGGACATTCGCCCAGAACTGGTCATAAAGCTGGGGCGATCCGCCCACAAGCGAGGCGGAAAGGCCGTAGCGCGTGGCATTGGCCTCAACCAGTGCGGTCTCAAAATCCGGCACGCGGATGACTTGCAGGATCGGGCCGAACAATTCCATGTCCGGGCGATCCTTCACGCCGGTCATGTCAATGATCGCCGGCGTCAGGAACGGGCGCTCCGGAATGGGGCGGGATAGCTGCATCAGGGGCTGGCCGCCTTTCATCATCAGCGCCAGGAAGCTCTCTTCCAGCCCGGCGGCGACGTCATTGTCGATCACCGGCCCCATATAGGGCGCTGGCGTGCGGTGCGGTTCTCCCACGATCAGCCGCTCTGCCAGTTTGCGGATTTCATCAAGCAAAGGCTGGTGCATGCCTTCGCGCACGATCAGCCGCCGCGCGGCCGTGCAGCGCTGGCCTGCGGACAGGAATGCGGACTGGATCACCACTACCGCCGCCGAATGCAGATCAGGCGCATCCCAGACAATGATCGGGTTGTTCCCGCCCATTTCGAGCGCCAGTATCTTGCCCGGCATATCGGCAAACTGGCGGTTGAGGGCCAGGCCGGTGCGCGCGGATCCGGTGAAGAGCAGGCCGTCAATCCCTTCATGCCCGGCCAGGGCACGCCCTTCCTCGGGACCGCCGACAAGCAGCCGTACCACGCCCGAAGGGATGCCCGCAGCATGATAGCATTCCACCAGCAACGCGCCGGTTGCCGGGGTTTTTTCCGACGGTTTGAACACAACGGCATTGCCCGCCAGCAGGGCCGGCACAATATGGCCGTTGGGCAGATGGGCCGGGAAATTGTACGGCCCCAGCACCGCCAGCACGCCATGCGGCTTGTGCCGCAGAGCCGTTTTGGTGCCCAGATTGCCTTCCAGACGCCGCTGCGACGTCCGTTCGGTATAGGCGGAGATCGAAATCTCCACCTTGTTCATCACTGATTCGACTTCGGTGCGCGCTTCCCAGAGCGGCTTGCCGGTTTCGCGCGCCACGCAGTCCGTAAGGGCCTCTGCCTTGGCGCGCACGACATTGACGAAACGCCGCAGCGCCTCAACCCGCACGGTGACCGGCTTTGCCGCCCATTCCGCCCAGGAACGGCGGGCAATGCCCACTTCATCGTCAACGCTGCCCTTTGGCGCACGCCAATAGACAGCGCCGGTGGCAGGCTCAACGGAGACAATTTCAGACGCAGACATAGACCAAGCCTAGTAGGCGAAGATGGTTAATGAAACACCCCTTTGTTTCATGCTTGCATTTGGCGCGATTTTCCATCAGGGGAGCCTCCGCAACCGGGGCGTTCACGCGCCCCGTTGTCATTTGGACGAAAGCCGGAGGGGTTGTCCGCATTGTGCGGCACCAGCGATCGGCATGAAAGGATAAGCAAGATGGCTCTTTACGAGCATGTATTTCTTGCGCGTCAGGATCTGGCCCAGGCCCAGGTTGATGCGCTGGCAGCGAATGCCACACAAATCGTCGAATCAAACGGCGGCAAAGTTTCCAAAACCGAAACCTGGGGCCTGCGTTCACTGGCGTACAAGATCGCCAAGAATCGCAAGGCGCACTATGTGATGCTGGAATTCGACGGCCCGGGTGCCGTCGTTGCCGAGCTTGAGCGCCAGACCCAGATCAACGAAGATGTCATCCGCTACATGACGATCAAGGTCGATGCCTTTGAAGGCGGCCCTTCGGTAATGTTGCGCAAGGCCGAACGCCGTGACCGCGATGAACGCGGGGATCGTGGTGACCGCCCCCGTCGCGATCGCGATGATCG
>JANOAJ010000230.1:0-3395 GCA_031411035.1 Sphingomonadales bacterium | reverse complement strand
CCCGCCTGCCACAAAGAAAGGGATGCGGTGGCCAAATGTTCCCAGAAGGCCGCCCAGTGCCGGGCCAACGACAAAGCCAATCCCGAATGCCGCACCCAGTAACCCGTAATAGCGTGCACGGTCTTCCGGCGCCGTGACGTCGGCAATCACAGACTGGGCAGGGCCGTTGCTGGCCCCAAACATGCCGGCAATCGCGCGCACGAAAAACACCCATGACAGCGTGGGTGCCAGCGCGAAAATGACAAAGTCGATCCCGAATCCGGCCATTGATCCCAGCAGCACAGGCCGCCGTCCGAACCGGTCGGAAAGGTTGCCGACAATCGGCGAAAACACGAACTGCGTCATCGCGTAGGTGAATGACAGCCAGCCGCCAATCGCGGTCGCTTCGCTGACCGAAGCATGGCCCAGTTCCATCACCATGCGCGGTGTAACCGGGATCACGATGCCAAAGCCCATCGCGTTGATCGCCAGGGTGATCAGCACGAACTTTATGGCGGGCGGTATCGGGGCCTTGGTCATTATCGCCCCAAATGGAGAGCATCTATGGAGCGGGTGAAGGGAATCGAACCCTCGTCGTAAGCTTGGGAAGCTTCTGCTCTGCCATTGAGCTACACCCGCATTTCAATGACTTAGCTGCTATTTCTCCGAAAAGTTTACGCCAGAGTTTACAGCGGCTGCACCAATGCGCTGGCCGATTGCCATAACAACAAGGGACTGGTCAACATAAACCCGTCGGATGCCTGCGAGCGCTGTCAGGCGTAGAACGCCTAGCGTGCCAGATGCAGCATCACAGCGGAATCCTTGCCAACCGAATAGAGCATCACCCGCCATTGATGTGCTTGTACAGTCGTCGTGAGGAAAGGGCTGTGCTTCGAGGTGGCAACATTGCCAGTGCGTACTGGCCATTCTGCAACAACAGGCCAAACTTCGTCAGTGTTTGGGCGGGACCGGACGCACGGCGCATGGGATGCTTGAAGCAGGGTCGGATGCGCCGGGAACGTTGATAATCACACGCCTGTAGCTCACAAGCTTGGGGTTGCCGTTGTCCGACACTTCAAGGATTACATGAAGCGCGTATGAACTCGGCGGTGTGAACTGGTCGACGCTCGCGCGGTCGCCAATTGTCGCCGTAACCGTTTCACCCGAGTCGGCCGACAGCGTCAAGCTTGGCGCAAACAGCCCGCTGGCTTCGCGATAGCCCCACCAGCGATACGATAATGGTTGTCCATCCGGGTCTGCCGAACCCATCGCCGAAAGCGATACCGACTGGCCTGGACACGTCGCGATTTCCACAGGCGCAAAGCCTGCATGCCCGTTGATCATTACGGCCGGAGCATGGTTGGCGGCTTTGTAGTCCGGCGAGACCGACCAGGCCATGCGTGCCGCGAAATCGTTCTGGAAGGCCGCGCGCCAACGCCAGATGGTGGCTTGCGGGGTATTGTAGGGGATACCGTCGATCCCGGCGACGGAGTCGGTGCTGGAAGCCCAAAGCCCGAGGTCCTTCGAAACCTTCACATAGCGCCCGCCCCAGCCTCCCCAATCGGGTCGGTCGGGCACATTGAGGCCGTTTGGAATTAGCGAAAGGAATGATGGGGAATCGCCCTCCATGATATAGGCAGGTGTCGGATAAAGCCCACCGAGCGGACCCTTTGCCTGGATGTTCGCGGCGAGCCAGGCTCGACTGACCGGTTCCGGATCTGCACCGCGAAACGGCGCCGAGATACCGGTCCACGTTGCGAGCGCGTAATTGGTGAAGCCATGAACGCTCGTTTCCCAGAACAACTCGGGAAAATAGGCGCGCGCCCATGGCCCTGCGTCGTCCTGATCGGAAATCGAATACACCCGAAGTTTCGCAACAAACCGCCGAAGCTCCGCTGGCGACCGCGTCGCTCGCACGGTCCACAGTGCCTGTGCGAGGTCCGCAGCGCCGCCCCATGCGGCAATCCACACCGGTCGCGGATCGGGACGATCAACAGCAGCAATGATCAGGCGTGAAGCGTCAGTGTCCTTTCCACGGCCGACCCCGCTCATGCCGTAAACCGGGCTGCCTGTCCGCAGCCGTGAGGACAGTTCTGCGGCATTCGGGTAGCGGGGATCGTGATGGCGCAGATTCGCAAGCACTTGCGCATAGCCGCCAATCCTTTGCGCGATCATTTCAGGATGCGGATTGCGAGGCAGATGCCGGGACGTGGCAGCAACCAGTCCTTCGATCTGGATGTCGTTCGAATAGAGCAGCAGTCGTACCATTGACTCTGAATCGTCGGGCTCGTTACCGATGTCGGTCAGGACGATCAATCGCTGTCGATGATCGTCGGGGCCGTTTGCCGCCGGATTTGCGGCTGATGCCTGGCTGGCAGTCGAAATCAATGCCACGTACAGCAATGCCAAGTGTTTCAGGTTCATAAGCCTCAATACTCCAGTTCGAGCGGATTTCAGAACAGCGATACCTCGGGCGATCTATGGCCTTCCACGATTCTATCAGTATTTCCGCCGATCACGTACTTGCTATTGCAGCCTGCCGCATTTTCGTGTGAGAATTCAGTATCCCGGTCAAGTGCAGGTGTCGCCACGGCTAGCGCCGTTGCGCCAAGCATATGGCGTCGGCTCAGGCACGCCGCATCGCGTATCATTGTCAGTTCTCACTCAAATAGGTTTGTTCAAGTGCCAGCGCTGCTACGCCAATCCGACGCCATCCATCATTTGCTACCACCAGACCTATCTCTGTCGATGGGAGAACGCCCGGCATTACATTGGCGGCGAGAGCATCATGAAACGACCCGGAAATGTGCATCAGGAATCGTTCGCCCAGTACGGAAATTAGCACATTTCCCGGATCGTTGATGTTGATATGGTTGGCCACTGCCCTGCCCAGATGCATGCCCGCCCGATCAAGCAGTTCAAGAGCATGACCATCGCCGCTGTCTGCCCGGTCGAGGAAGCAGCCAAATCGATCATCGATGGTCTCTACGGGCGGAAAACGAACTCCGCTCAGCAAATCAGCATGATGAAGAATGCCGTACATGGAACCGAACATCGCGACACAGCCCCGCCCGCCGCAAATGCAAAGTGGGGCGTCCAGACCAAAATCTGTCTTCAGGTGTCCGAATTCGGGATTCAGCCCATTGGCACCATATTGTGGCAATCCGTCCTTATATTCGGCTGAACCGATGCTGTAACCAACATGAACCATTGTAAAGGTTTCGAGGTCTTGCGCGCAGCCGAACCAATGTTCGGCTCGTGCCATGCACACCACATCATTTTCGATCGTTACGGGCAAGTTCAGCCGCTTGGATATCGGCGCGGCAAACGGCACCGTTGAAACCGGGAAGGTAATCATGAAGTGGACGTCACCCCGCGCCATGTCTACCACTGCCGGCAGCGCGAGGCCAATTCGC
>JANOAJ010000229.1:0-9889 GCA_031411035.1 Sphingomonadales bacterium | reverse complement strand
CGAACCGGTTGGCATTGTCGGGATCATCATCACCTGGAACGGGCCGCTGATTTCGCTCGGGATGAAAGTCGGCCCTGCGCTCGCTGCGGGCAATTGCGTGATTGTGAAGCCGGCCGAACTCACGCCCTTCGCGCCCGAACTGTTCGCGCGGCTGGTAAGGGAAGCCGGTGTGCCCGATGGCGTCTTCTCGCTGATGCCCGGCACTGCCGAAGCCGGTGAAGCGCTGGTCAGGCACAAGAAGGTGGAACTTATCACTTTCACCGGCGGGCCGATTACCGCGCGCAAGATCATGATGGCCTGCGCCGAAGCGATCAAGCCCAGCATCATGGAACTGGGCGGCAAATCCGCCAGCCTGCTGTTCCCCGATACCGATATCGACGCGGCCTGCCAGCGCGCGGTGTTCTGGTCGATCGGCATCCTTGCGGGCCAGGGCTGCGCCCTGCCCACCCGCCTGCTGGTTCATGCCGACATTTATGATGATGTGCTGGACAAACTGAAGGCAATTGCCAGCGCCTATCAGGTCGGTGATCCGATGGCGACGGGCATCCAGGTCGGCCCGCTGATCAACGCGGCTGCGTGTGACCGGGTGATGAGCATGTTTGACCGGGTGCGGCGCGAAGGGTCTGGTCGCTTCATCCTTGGCGGGCAGCGGTGCGACGGTGCGCTGGCTGCGGGCAATTTCATCCAGCCCACGATCATTGCTGATGCCGATCCGGAAAGCGAGATTGCACAGGTCGAGATTTTCGGCCCGGCACTGGTCGTGATGAAATTCCATGACGAGGATGAAGCCGTGCGGATCGCCAACGCCACCGATTATGGCCTGGCCGCCTATATCCAGACCGACAATCTGAAGCGCGCGCACAGCCTTGCCGAACGGCTGCGCTCCGGCGGCGTGTATGTGAACGGTGCGACGCAGATCAACCCGCACACGCCCTTTGGCGGTGTCGGCATTTCGGGCTTCGGCAAGGAAGGCGGACGCGCCGGGATTGACGCTTTTCTCCGGTACAAGACCGTTACCATTGCCTGAGGATCGCAAGATGGATTTCACCAACCAGCAGTTCCGCCTTGATGGCAAGGTTGCCATAGTCACCGGCGCGGGCGGACGCGGCAACAGCATTGGCCGCGCCTATGCCATCGGCCTTGCCAATGCGGGTGCGGCCATCGTGGTCGCTGACCTGAACGGCGATGGCGCCAAAGCCGTGGCCGATGAAATCCTGGCGGCAGGCGGCAAGGCCATTGCCGTGCCCGTGGATATCACCGACCGCGCGTCTGTGGACGCGATGATTGCCAGCGCCAGTGCGGCCTTTGGCGGGATCGACATCCTCGTCAACAATGCGGCACTGATGGTGGAGATCACGGACAAGCCGCTGATCCAGACGGACAAGGCCCGGTTCGACAAGGGCGTTGGCGTCAATGTCTGGGGCGCGATCAACTGCGCGCAGGCCGTCGCCCCCGAAATGGCGAAGCGCGGCGGCGGGGCCATCGTCAACCAGTTGTCGGCAGGCGCTTTCCCCGCGCAGACTTTCTACGGCGTCACCAAGATCGCGCTTCTGGGCGTAACGACCGCGCTTGCCACCGAACTCGGGCCGCAAGGCATCCGCGTCAACGCCGTCGCACCGGGCATGACCAAGAGCGATGCCGGTCTGGCGCTGACCCCGGATGACAGCCCGCTGGTTCAGTTCGTCGAAGCCAAAACCCCGATCCAGGGCCGCGATACGCCCGATGCTTTGGTCGGCGCGCTGCTGCTGCTTGTGTCAGACGCCGGGCGCTGGATGACGGGGCAAGTGCTCAATGTCGATGGCGGCTGGGTGATGCGGAATTGAGCGGCTAACCCATCCCCCGCAGCACATGCTCCAGCACCTTTCCCGGGGAATTTCTCGGCAGTTCCCTCAACACTGTCAGCCGCGAGGGCGTCTGTTGCCGTGCGATCCCCGCTGCGTGAAAATGCGCGCGCACACCGTCCAGTGTCAGCGTCGCTCCCGACCGCGGCACCACGCACACCCGCACAACTTCGCGCAGCGTGCTGCTGCAGCGCCGCATTTCGGAAGCGACTGTCAGGGATGTATCAGGCGCGTGGTCTGCCGCCGCAGTGAATGCTTCACTCAGCGTCGCTGTCAGGCGCCCAGTGAGTCAACAACGCGTGCGCCCTCATCATCGCCTGCCCAGGTGGCATTGGCATTTGTCAGGTGCAGCCGCCAATGGCGCACGGCCTCTTCCACATGCTCACCCTCGATCAGATCCACCAGCTTTTCGTAGGATTTGAGCCCCGCCTGAAGCCGCTTGCGCTGCACATCATGCGCCAGGGGGTGACGATGCTTGTAATCACCCTGGTGGCGCGCGGTAAGATTGATCAGCAACTGGTTCATGAAGGTCAGCGTTTTGGTGCCTGACACTTCCACCAGCGTAGCGTGAAATTCGTTGATCGCTTCGAGAAAATCATCAGGCCGGTCCGCGACAAGAAGCACGCGCAACCGTTCAATCTCCGCCCGCAGCTTGCGCACCGCCACGCGATCCGGTTTGGTGGCGAGCCACCGCACGACCTGCGGTTCAATCGCCAGCCGCGCCTGATAAAGGTCAGCAATGGTCGTCCCGAGCGATTGCAGCAGATAGCCTGCGTAGCGCGAGACGAGTTCCACCGAAGGGAGATGTACCCGGGCACCGGTGCGGGAACCGCGTACGACACTGATCAGGCTTTCGGCCTCAAGAATGCGGAAGGCTTCCCGCAGCGTCGGACGGGAAATGCCGAGATTGGTCATCAATTGGCCTTCGGGTGGAAGAAAATCCCCTTCCTTCAATTCACCCCGAACAATCTGGCCCCGAAAATGGTCCGCGATAATCTCGGATGTCTTGGGAACACGAAGGCGGGTGCCAAGCCCGATGGTATCGCTCGCTGCTGCCACCTGCACACTGTCCAATCTTGTTTCTAACAGTTCGAGCTTTGCCATTAGCATTGCCCCTTCCCTTTCCGCAAGAACGCGCCGATTTCAGAGAAGATAGAGAACCTAGTTGTATATGTCTTGTCAAAACGACAGCGACACGACAAAGTTGTGCCATGGCCCATCCCCGCTTTCATGCCGCACGCGATCCCGATCATCCCGCTGTCATCATGTCAGACACAGGTGATGTGCTGACCTATGGAGAACTGGAGCGCCGCGCCAATCAGGGCGCGCACCTTTTCCGCACGCTCGGGATTGGCAGCGGGGATACGATCGCCATCTGGCTGCCCAACCTGCCGGACTTTCATATCCTCTACTGGGCGGCACAACGCGCCGGGCTGTACATTACACCGATTGCCACCGCGCTGACGGCCGAGGAAGCAGGCTACATCGTCGGCAATTGCGGTGCCAGACTGCTCGTCAGTGGCGACGCGATCAGCGGTCTGCCGGAATTTCTCGCCAGCCACCGGCCTTCCGGCCTGGCCCATTATTTCGATCTGGCCGACTGGCGCAGCGCCAGTGACCGGATGCCAGACACACCGATCACGGATGAGCGGCCCGGATTTCACATGGTCTATTCCTCTGGAACCACGGGACGGCCCAAAGGCATCCGCCTGCCTTTGCCTGAAGGCGCGGTGACTGACCCGCACATGCTGGCAGAGCGCGCGGCGAAGAATTACGGCGTCGATGCGGCGACGATCTATCTTTCGCCCGCGCCGCTCTATCACACCGCACGCTGGCTTTCACAACGTCCTGCCACAGGCTCGGCGCGACCGTGATCGTGATGCGCAAATTCGATCCCGAAGCCGCACTCGCAGCGATTGCCGATTATAAGGTAACGGTCACCCAGATGGTGCCCACCATGTTCGTGCGCATGCTCAAACTGCCCGATGCGGTGCGTCTCAACTACGACGTTTCGTCATTGCGACACGTTGTCCATGCGGCGGCCCCCTGTCCCGTGGAAACCAAGCGCGCGATGATCGGCTGGCTGGGGCCGATTGTGCAGGAATATTATGGCGGATCGGAAGGCAATGGCTCCACCAATATCTCGGCTGAAGAGTGGCTGAAAAAGCCCGGCTCGGTTGGGCGCGCGAGCTGGGGCATTCTCCATATCTGCGATGATGCGGGCACGGAGCTTCCAGTGGGCGAACAAGGCATTGTCTATTTTGAAGGCGGATGGGATTTCCAATATCTGGGCGACCCCGAAAAAACCCGTGACAGCCGCCATCCGCAGCATCCCGGCTGGTCAGCATTGGGAGACATTGGCTATCTGGATGCGGATGGCTATCTCTTCCTCACGGATCGCAAGAGCTACATGATCATCTCCGGGGGCGTGAACATCTATCCGCAGGAGATCGAGAACCTGCTGATCACCCACCCGAAAGTGGCGGATGCGGCCGTGATCGGCGTGCCCCATGCGGAATTTGGCGAAGAAGTGAAAGCCGTTGTCCAGCCGATGGACTGGGCAGACGCCACGCCGGCATTTGCAGCTGATCTTATTGCGCATTGCAAGGCGCATCTCTCCCCGGTCAAATGCCCGCGTTCGGTGGATTTTGATCCGGCGCTGCCGCGGCTCGATAATGGCAAGCTTTACAAGAGGCTGGTCAAGGATCGGTATTGGCAGGGAGAGGAAAAGAGGGTGTGAGGATGGAACTGATTGCAGACGGACTTGGCTTTCCTGAAGGGCCGGTGGTGATGGCAGACGGCTCCGTTATCGTTGTCGAGATCGCCGCCAGCCGGGTCAGCCGCTGCTGGAACGGCAAGCACGAAACGATCTGCGAGATTGGCGGCGGCCCCAATGGTGCGGCAATCGGCCCGGATGGCGCGCTCTATATCTGCAACAATGGCGGCATGGATCTGAAGGCCATGCAAAGCGCCTATGGTCCCGGCGCGGAAGGGCGGATCGAGCGGCTGGACTTGTCCACCGGCAAGGTCGAGCGCGTCTATGAAGCGTGCGACGGCACCGCCTTTGAAAGCCCCAATGATATCGTTTTCGATGCCGATGGCCGCATGTGGTTCACTGATCTGGGCAAAAGCTATAACCGCGTCCACACCGCAAGCGGGCTGTTCTCTGCTTTGCCCGATGGCACCTCCGTAACGGCGATCAACCGCGACGCGCTGACCTATAACGGTGTCGGCCTCTCGCCCGATGGCACCACCGTTTACGTCGCCGACACGCATCAGGCGCGGCTTTATGCCTATGCGCGCAAGGTGGAAGCCCAGCGCCCCACATGGATCGCCACAGCGCCCGGCGACGTGATGTTCGACAGCCTGGCGGTAACAGCATCAGGCAATGTTTGTGTCGGCACGCTCAAGACCGGGGGCATCACCACCGTGTCGCCGGAAGGCGCAACCAGTTTCCGACCCTTTGATGACCGCTATGTCACCAACATCGCCTTTGGCGGGGCAGACATGAGGGACGCCTATCTGACGCTTTCCACCACCGGGCGGCTGGTGAAAGTGCGCTGGGATGAACCGGGATTGCGGTTGCACTTCAACGGGTGATCATCCCCCGAAATTCAGCCCCTCATTGAGCGTCCATTTCCCGTTCCGCCCTCGCACCCAGCCCGAGGCGGCGTGGGTGCCGCCATCCACGGGCAACAGCACGCCAGTGATATAGCTTGCCATTGCCGACGAGAGGAACACCGCTGCATCGCCACATTCCAGATCGACGCCTTCGCGCAGCAGCGGGATCAGACGGCGCATCGCATCCGCCTCTTCGGGCGTATGCGGTTTCCAGGTGGCGGGATCGACCGGCCCGGCGCGGTTGCCCTGATTGCCGGGCGTCACAGTGTGATCCGGCGCGATGCAGTTGACGCGGACGCCATGGTCCGAAAGCTCCAGCGCCATTGATCTGGTGAAGCTGAGCATCCCCGCCTTGCAGGCCGCATAGACCGCGAAATTCGGTGCGGCCCGGCTCGCCTCGATGCTTGCCACATTGACGATGGATCCGCCCCGCCCGCCCCGGATCATGACCGGCGCGGCAGCATGAGTGGCGGCCATCATCGAGATCAGGTTGATATCGACATGCTTGCGCCAGCTCCGCTCACTCTGCTGGAGGAAGGGACGACCTGACACACCCCCCGCATTGTTGACGAGAATGTCGATCCGCCCGAACGCCGCATCCGTTGCCGCAATGGCAGCGCGCAGGGCATCGGTATCCATCACATCGGCAGGCAGTGCGAGTGCCTGCACACCGCGTTCACGCACCCGCGCCGCCGCTTCTTCGGCACGTTCGGGAAAGATATCGAGAATGGCGACATGCGCGCCCGCTTCGGCAAGCCGGATCGCGATCCCCCGGCCGATCCCGCCGCCGCCGCCCGTTACGAACGCAACCTGCCCGTCAAGGCGGGTGCGATCAGCCATCGCGTTCATCAATGCCCATCACGGCGCCCGTGACATAAGCGGCATAGTCACTCACCAGATAGGCCGCGAGTGTGCCCAGCGTGGCATCATCTACGTACGTCAGGATGGTGTTCACCCGGATGCCATCGCGCGCCCATTCGACGCCAAGCGTCTTGGTGAGATTGCCCAGAGCCCCCGCTGCCGCTGCCTGATCGGCGCCAAACGCCTGTTCCGGCGCGCCGACAAACAGCACGACCCCGCCAACGCCGCGCGCACGGCAATCTTTGGCGAAGGCATTGGCTTGCAGGAAACGCTGATCCAGCCCGGCGTCCAGCGCCTGCCGCCACTGTGCATGTGTCAGCTCATGGGCCGGTTTTGCCGGTGCGGCTGATGCGATGTGGATGAAAATGTCTGAAGGCCCCTCCCGCACTGTCGCCGCGCCTGCGGCTGTCAGCGCGGTTTCAATCGCCGGACGCGATCCGGACATGCGCGCGGTTTTGCCTGTGAGCCAGTTCGTCATTGCCACCCCCAGGGCCCGTTCGCCCGCTCTCTGGGCGGCACAAAGTCCGGCATCATCAGCGAACGGCGCAGCGATTCGCCGCCATCCTGCACGATTACCTGCCCCGTAAGGCCGGCCAGCAAGGGCGTGCAGGTGAGCGCCGATAGCCAGCCAAATTCGCGGATGCGCCCGGTGCGCCCGGCCGGGATCATGGCCTGTAGCGGCGCGATGGCATCGGCACTGTCCCCATTGGTGGAACTGGCATGGGGAAAGAAGCCCGCCGCAACCGCGTTGACGCGGATGCCATGCGGCTTCCAGTCCGCTGCCATTTTCTTCGTCATGGTCGCCTGCGCGGTTTTGGCCGCGGCGCTGTGCGCGTCACCGGGAAAGCCCGTCCAGATATATTGCGCGCTGTTATTGACGATGGCCCCGCTCTCTCCTCGCGCGATGCAGCGGCGCACCATTTCGGTGGAACACAGGAACGTCCCGTCAATCGCGATGCGGGTAACCGCGTTCCAGGCATTCTGCGAGATGTTTTCGGACAACACCGGAAAATTGGCACCAGCATTATTGGCCAGCAAGCTGACCGGGCCCAGCATCCGCTCCGCCTCGTCAAAGGCCGCCGCGACCTGAGCCGGATCACGCACATCGGCGCTCATCGCGTGAACCGGCACGCCCAGCAACGCGATCTTGGCCGCCCCCTCGCGCGCGCGCTCGATACTGCGTCCCATCACGGCGACCTTCGCCCCGCCCTGCGCAAACGCCAGCGCCATTGCCAGCCCCATGCCGGAGCCGCCGCCCGAGACAATCACCGCGCGGCCCGCAAAAATATCGGCCGGATAGGGTGGCTGTTCAAAAGGCGGTGGTTCCGGAATGATGTGATGCGCAGGCACGGCCATGAGTCTCTCCCGATGCACCGGGCTTGCGTCGGCAATGTCGGCATGTCAATACATATATAACTAGGTGGTATATGATATGGATGAGCGGGAACGGACGGACAGGGAAGCCATTTGCGACCTTCTGGCGCGTTATACCTATGCGGGGGATCGCGGCCGCCTTGCCGAGCTGGCAGCCTGCTTTGCCAAAAATGGCGTTCTGGAATTCCCCGGCAATAGCGGAACCGGCCCGGCAGGCGTGATTGCGGCACTTTCATCGGGCGCGCGCAATCCCGCCATCACCTTTGTCCGCCACCACATCACCAATCCATTGATCGACGTCATGCGCGATACGGCCACGGTACGCAGCTATTTCGCGGTGACGAGCAACAACGGCCCCGATCATTCGGGCGTCTATGCCGACAGGCTGGTGAAGACCGCGCAAGGCTGGCGCTTCGCGCATCGGTTGGTGCGAGTGGACTGGCAGGCAGAGACGAGTCTGTTCCGGCCAATGGTGACACGCTGAGCGGGTTTCGATCGCAACTGCCCATTTGACACTATAGTGTCATTATGACACCTATATTTCATGCTTGATGCGACTCGCCCCCCGAACCCGCTTATCGGCCTGATCGACGGGATCGCCCGCTTGCAGGGGCGGCTGAAAGGCGCGTTTGCGGAATCGCGGCTGGCAACCGGCCTCGGCGACATGGAAATGACGGTGCTGAACGCCGTTGCCGAAGCGAAAAGCCCTCCCACTGTGCCGCAGATCGGCCGCTCGCTTGGGCATCCGCGCCAGGTGATCCAGCGTGCGGCAAATGCCCTTATCGAAGCCGGACTGATCGAAGCGCAGGCCAATCCGGATCACAAACGCGCAGTGCTCCTTGTGCCAACGAAACACGGCGTGGCGCTGAAGCGCGATGCGAACAGGAAAGCTAACGAGATTGGCAGGGCCTTGCTTCAGAGCGTGGAGGCGGCCCTGGTTGTCGAGGCAACCGAAAGGCTGGACAGGATCCGCCAGCAGCTTGAAGCGCATCTGCGCGCGCAAAAGGGCTGACATGGCAGACGGGCATGATGCTGCCAGCCTGATCGACGCGGCAAAGCTGACGGGCTGGCTTGATGGGCACATTCCCGAACTGGGCAATGGCCCGCTCCGCGCGCTGACAGTGCATGGCGGCACATCCAACGTCATCATCAGCCTCAACCGGGGCGGACGCACCTTGATGTTGCGCAGGCCGCCCGCAGTCCCGCCGCCCGGCAGCGAAAAGAGCATCATGCGCGAAGCGCGCGTATTGGCCGCGCTCAATGGGACCGAAGTTCCCCATCCGCATTGCTATGGCAGTTGCGCAGATCCGTCCGTGATCGGCGCGCCCTTTTACGTGATGGATCTGTGTGACGGCTGGGCCGCCGAATTGCGCGACGGCAAGATTCATGATCGGGCACCATTCGACAAACCGCCCTTCGCCACAAGCATTCCCTTTGCAATGGTCGATGGCCTTATCGCGCTTGCCAATGTTGATTATGTAGCTGTCGGCCTTGAAGATTTCGGCAAGCCGTACAATTTTCTGGAGCGGCAGGTTGATCGTTGGGAAGGCCAGATCAAGAGTTACAAACAGTTATACGATCATGAATGGCGGGAAATTCCCGGATACGCCCTGACGCGGGACTGGCTGCGCGCGAATATCCCGGATGATTTCAAACCCGGGATTATCCACGGCGATGTCGGCACTCCGAACGCACTGTTCACCTTCGAAGCCCCGGCCCGGCTGACAGCGCTGATCGACTGGGAACTTTCGACCATCGGCGATCCGCTTCTTGACCTTGCCTGGTTCTGCAACGGCATCCGCGACGCGCGTTTCCCCGGCCATATCCCGGAAAAGGCACTCTACAATGTCTGCGACTGGCCAACCCGGCAGAAACTGATGGCGCAATATACCGCAGGCACGGGCCGCGACATGGCCAGTTTCGATTATTACCTGTTGCTCGCGATGTTCAAGGGCGGCTGCATCCTGGAATACAAGGTTGCACAGGCAGCAAAAGGCATTCTCTCACGGGAAACCGGCATCCTGTTTGACCGGCTTGTGAAAGGCAATTTCGCCGAAGCCGAAAAGCTCATCCGCCTGATTGGCTGACTGCTACACAAAGGAACCCGCATGATCGATTTCCGCATCGAACCCGAATTGGAGGCCAAGCTCGACTGGATGCGCGGCTTTGTGCGCAAAGAGTGCGAGACAATG
>JANOAJ010000228.1:0-2703 GCA_031411035.1 Sphingomonadales bacterium | reverse complement strand
CTCTCGAAGGGCGCGGCCAGACAATCTTGACGGGCGCGGACACCGCCGAGATTTACGGCATCGGCCGGGTGGAAGGCGTCCGCCTGAAAGATGGCCGCGATATTCCCGCATCACTGGTGGTGATGGCTGTGGGCATCCGCCCCAATGTGAAGCTGGCGCGCGATGCCGGGCTGGCCATCGGGCGCGGCATTCATGTCGACGATCATCTGGTGACGTCTGACGCGAACATTCTCGCAGTCGGGGAATGCGTCGAGCATAACGGACTGGTTTACGGCCTTGTCGCGCCGCTGTGGGATATGTGCCGCAGCCTGGCCGACGGGCTGGTGGCCCAGCCGAACGGCTATACCGGCTCGGTCACTTCCACCAAGCTCAAGGTTTCGGGGATCGACGTGTTTTCGGCGGGCGATTTTTCGGGCGGGGAAGGCTGCGAGGATATCGTGATGCGCGATGCCACACGCGGGGTGTACAAGCGGGTGATCGTCAAGGAAGACCGGTTGATCGGCGCGGTGCTTTACGGCGATACAGGCGACGGGAACTGGTATTTCGACCTGCTCAAGAAGCAGGAGGATATTGCCCCGATCCGCGATGCGCTGATCTTCGGGCAGGCCTTTGCGTCAGGCGGGGGCGCTTCGGCAAACCCTCTTGACGCCGTTGCAGCGCTTTCGGACGACGCAGAAATCTGCGGCTGCAACGGCGTATCCAAGGGCAAGGTGATGTCTTGCATCGCGGGCGGTGCGCACAGCCTTGATGCGGTGCGGGCCGGATGCAAGGCCTCGGCAAGCTGTGGTTCCTGCACGGGGCTGGTCGAAAACCTCCTCGCGCTCGCGATGGGCGATGAGTATGCGGGCGAACGTGACAACAAGCCGATGTGCAAATGCACAAGCTTCACGCATGAGGATGTCCGCCGGAACATCATCGAGAAGGAACTGAAGGAAATTCCCGAAGTGATGCAGGCGCTCCACTGGACGACGCCTGATGGCTGCGCCTCGTGCCGCCCCGCGCTGAATTACTATCTGCTCTGCGCGTGGCCAGGCGAGTTTGTCGATGACAACCAGTCGCGCTTCGTGAACGAGCGGATGCACGCCAATATCCAGAAGGACGGCACCTATTCGGTCGTCCCGCGCATGTGGGGCGGCGTGACCAATCCGAAGGAGCTGCGCGCCATTGCCGACGTGGCCGAGAAATATCACGCACGAATGGTGAAGGTAACGGGCGGCCAGAGGCTCGACATATTCGGGATCAAGAAGGAAGATTTGCCCGCCGTCTGGGCTGATCTGAACGCCGCCGGGATGGTCAGCGGCCATGCCTATGCCAAGGCGCTGCGCACGGTGAAGACGTGCGTGGGTTCCGAATGGTGCCGCTTTGGCACGCAGGATTCGACCGGGCTTGGCATCAAGACCGAGCAGATGACTTGGGGCAGCTTCATGCCGCACAAGTTCAAGATCGCCGTATCGGGCTGCCCGCGTAACTGCGCCGAAGCCACGATCAAGGATTTCGGCATCATCTGTGTGGACAGCGGCTACGAACTGTCCGTGGGCGGCAATGGCGGCATCCATCTGCGCGGCACCGACGCGCTGTGCAAGGTGGAGAGCGAGCAGGAAGCGCTCGATTACTGCGCGGCCTTCATCCAGCTCTACCGCGAGGAAGCCCGCTATCTGGATCGCACGGCACCCTGGGTGGAGCGGGTCGGGATGGACTATATCAAGAGCCGGATTGTCGATGATCCCGTGGGACGGGAAGCACTGCGCGCGCGCTTCCTTTATTCGCAAAGCTTCATGCAGGACGATCCGTGGGAAAAACGCGCAAGCGGAGAGGATTACAAATTGCACCAGCATCTCGCCGAAATTCGCCCGATGGTGACGGCATGAGCATCCACGGAGAATGGCTAGATATCGGCCCCGTCGATCAATTGCCTGCGCTTGGCGCGCGCACCCTGCCGGTGCGGGGGGGGGAGGAGATTGCGATCTTCCACACCGCGAACGGCGATGTCTATGCGCTGGTCAACAAATGCCCGCACAAGCAGGGGCCGCTCAGCCAGGGGATCGTCCATGACACGACTGTCACCTGTCCGCTGCACAACTGGCGCATCTCGCTTGTCACGGGCAAGGCGCTGGGCGCGGATGAAGGCTGTGTGCCTGTGATCCCGGTGAAGATTGATGGCGGGCGGATCCTGATCGGCCGCGCGGAAGCGCTGGCAAGCGTCGGGTGACCCCCACCAAAACCACCTGTGCCTATTGCGGCGTCGGCTGCGGGATCATTGCCACGCCGACGGGCGATCGCAGCGCGACTATCGCGGGGGATGCCGAACACCCGGCCAATCGCGGCAGGCTGTGTTCCAAGGGCACGCATCTGGGCGAGACAATCGGGATGGAAGGCCGCCTGCTGCACCCCGAAATTGGCGGGCGGCAGGCAGGGTGGGATGAAGCGCTGAGTCTGGTGGCAGACAAGTTCGCTGCCGCCATTGCCGAACACGGGCCGGACAGCGTGGCCTTTTACGTATCCGGCCAGTTGCTGACCGAAGATTATTACGTTGCCAACAAGCTGATGAAAGGATTCATCGGCTCGGCCAATATCGACACCAATTCGCGGCTGTGCATGGCCAGTGCGGTTTCAGCGCATGTCCGCGCATTCGGCGAGGATGTCGTGCCGTGCAGCTACAGCGATCTCGACGCCGCCGACCTGATCGTCCTCGTCGGGTCGAAC
>JANOAJ010000227.1:0-75085 GCA_031411035.1 Sphingomonadales bacterium | reverse complement strand
CCGATCAAGAAAGGTTTCCGCAATGTCCCAACCGCTCTCCGATGCGGCGCTTGACCAGTTGTTCCGCACCGCGCGCACCTACAACGCGTTTCTCGACAAGCCGGTGACGCGTGCGCAGATGGATGCGATCTGGGAAGTGATGAAGTTCGGGCCGACATCTGCCAATTGCCTGCCCGCGCGCCTGGTATGGGTGGAAAGTGCGCAAGCCAAGGCCAAGCTGGCGGCAATGGCCCTGCCTGCCAACGGCGAAAAGATCATGAGCGCGCCGGTGACCGTGATTATCGGCATGGATCTGGAATTTTACGAACAACTGCCGGAATTGTTCCCGCACGCGGATGCGCGCAGTTGGTTCAAGGGTAATGATGCGCTGGCAGAGGCTACGGCGTTCCGGAATTCTTCGCTGCAGGGGGCTTATTTCCTGCTTGCCGCCCGGGCCCTTGGGCTGGACACCGGGCCGATGTCCGGCTTTGCGAACGATGCCGTGGATGCGGCCTTCTTCGCGGGCACCAAAGTGAAGTCCAACTTCATTTCGACTTTGGGCTATGGCGATCCCGCTTCCATCTTTGATCGTTCCCCGCGTCCCGGTTTTGACCGGTTCAACACAATCGTCTGATCCCGAACCAGGCATGCGGACGCTGGGTATCGAAACCTCGAGCGCTGCCTGTTCGGTCGCGTTGCTGGAAAACGGGCGGCTGATCGCCGGGCGCTGTGAAGTGGTGGGCCGGGGTCATGCCGAACGCCTGATCCCCTGGATTGCCGCGCTGCCCGACGGAGGCAAGGCTGACCAGATCATTGTTGGTTGTGGCCCCGGCAGCTTTACCGGCGTCCGCATCGGCATTGCCGCGGCGCGCGCGCTGGGGCTGGCCTGGGATGTTCCGGTCAAGGGCATTTCATCGCTTGCCTTGCTCGCTGCCCCGTTTGCGGAAGATCCACTGACGGTGGCAGTGAATGGCGGCCACGGCGAGCTGTTCGTGCAGGATTTTTCGGGGGTGCCACGGCGGCAAGACGCGCCTGCGGCTTCGCTGCTGCCTGAAGCTGCCGCCCGCACACACCGCCATCAACTGGTGGTTGGTGACAGCGCGGCACGGCTGGTTGCGGCAAGAGGTTTTGGCGAGGCCCGGAACGCCTATCCCGATATTGCGGCCATCCTGCTGATGGGCGATGCCCCGGATTTCCTTCCGCCGGATCCTGTTTACGGACGCGGTGCCGATGCGAAGCCCATGGCATGACGGAGGGCTGCATAATCTCCGGCAGGGAAGCGCGCGATCTCGACCGGATCATGCCCGTCATGAACCGCGCTTTCGATCCCGGTTTCGGGGAAGCCTGGACGCTGATGCAGTGTCATGGCCTGATGGCGCTGCCCGGCACCCTGTTGCTGGTGGCGGAGCGCGACGGGGCCATTATCGGCTTCGCACTCGTCAGATCAGTGATGGACGAAGCGGAACTGATGTTGCTGGCAGTAGATCCGGAGTGCCAGGGTACCGGCGTCGGCGCGGCACTGGTCCGGCATGTCGTAACGGAATGTCGCGCGATCGGGGTCAAGCATATTCATCTTGAAGTGCGAGAGAATAATACTGCGCTTCGGTTTTATACAAAAAATAGTTTCGTCACTTCAGGTCATCGTCCCAACTACTACAAGTCTGCTTCGGGACTTACCTTCAATGCTGTCAGCTTGACTCGCGATCTGGGTTAATTGCCATATTTTGCGATTGAAGAGGAACAACGAAAGTTCTATTCGTATCTTTAAGTCGCAGAATAAACGTCCAAAAATTCAAAAAAGCGCAAGGGTAGCAAGAACATGACTGACTCAAACGATTTGCAAGAAACCTTTATCACACTGACAGCAGACATTGTGGCTGCCCATGTCAGCAACAACAGCGTTGCCGTTGCAGACATTCCGGCCCTGATCCAGAATGTCCACGGTGCTTTGGTCTCGCTGGGCGGACCGGCACCTGTGCCTGTTGTAAAGCAGGAGCCTGCGGTTTCGATCCGTGCTTCGATCAAACCGGATTATATCATCTGCCTTGATGATGGTAAGAAGTTGAAGATGCTGAAGCGCCACCTGATGACGCATTATGGCATGACGCCGGACGATTATCGCGCCAAGTGGGGATTGCCTGCTGACTATCCGATGGTTGCGCCCAACTATGCCGAACAGCGCCGGACGCTGGCCATGAAAATTGGTCTGGGCACCAAGCGCGGCAAACGCAAGTAACATGGCCCGGATGCGGGCGGGCAATTGATTTGCTTGCCCATGCGACTTAGGGTGGCGTCATGTCTCTCCCGCATCCGACCCTCGCATGAGCCGCAGCATCGATATCGAGGCCCTGTGCCACGAAAAGGGGCTGCGCATTACCGAGCAGCGCAAGGTGATTGCGCGCGTGCTTTCCGAAGCCGAAGATCATCCCGATGTGGAGGCACTCCATACCCGGTCTTCCGCGATTGATCCGGGCATCTCGATTGCCACGGTGTATCGCACTGTCCGCCTGTTCGAAGAGGCCGGCATTCTCGACAGGCATGATTTTGGCGATGGCCGCGCCCGATATGAAGCCGCGCCCGAAGCGCATCATGATCACCTGATCGATGTGGAAACCGGCAAGGTAATCGAATTCGTCGATCCTGAACTGGAAGCGCTGCAAAAGCAGATTGCCGAAAAACTCGGCTTTCGCCTCGTCGATCACCGGATGGAACTCTATGGCGTCGCTCTCGATCGCAAGAGCTGACCGCGTCCATCCGCGCGCCTGGTTGCGGGTGGCGGTGATTGCGATTTGCCTGATCCTGTTCCTGCCATTTCACCTGCTTGTCCGGCAGTTCACCCATTTCTCAGCCTTCAGCCGACTGTTCTTGCGCTTTGCGGCCTGGGCGGCGGGCGTGGACATTCGGATCGCCGGGCCGCGTGTGCTGCGCGATGTGCTCTATATTGCCAATCATGTCAGCTGGCTCGACATCCTGGTGCTTTCCGGGCGCACGGGCTGCGCCTTTGTCGCAAAGGCGGATATGGCACCCTGGCCCGTGATCGGCTGGCTCGCGACGCTCAATAATTCCGTTTATGTCCAGCGCGAAAAGCGCCTGGATGTCGGCGCGCAGAAAGCGGCGATCCAGGCCGCGCTGGCAACGCATCAGGCGATCACCCTGTTTCCCGAAGGCACCACTGCGGATGGCCGGGCACTCTTGCCCTTCCGTTCGTCGCTCGTCGCTTCGGTAACGCCGCCGCCCGAAGGGATTACCATCCAGCCGGTCGCCATTGATTACGGGGCGATTGCGCACGAAATCGCGTGGGTGGATGATGAACCGGTGGGCAGGAACGCCCTGCGCGTGATGAGCCGCCCCGGACGGTTCCCGGTAACGCTCCACTTTCTGGAGCCCCTTGACCACGCCGATTTCGCTGACCGCAAGGCGATTGCCGCCCATAGCCGGGCGGAAATTGAAGCGGCCTTGTTCGGCTAATTTCGGTTTCCTCGCGGCCGAAGGAAGCGGGTTCGTTCCCAATGGCGGCTTTTCCTTCTATAGCCCGGCCATGACTCGTGCCACGCCCCGCTCTTTCCATGTCAAATCCTTTGGTTGCCAGATGAACGTCTATGATGGCGAGCGCATGGCCGAAATGCTGGGGGGCGAAGGGATGGCGGCCGCCGCGGAAGCGGATGCGGAGCTGGTGATTCTCAACACCTGCCACATTCGTGAAAAGGCAGCGGAAAAAGTCTATTCCGATATTGGCCGGCTGCGCCGTGACGATGGCACACGGCCGATGATCGCCGTGGCAGGCTGTGTTGCCCAGGCGGAAGGCGCGGAAATCCCCCGGCGCGCGCGTGAGGTGGATATTGTCGTGGGCCCGCAGGCCTATCACCGGCTGCCCGAACTGGTCGCGGAAGTAACGGCGGGCAAGCGTGCGATTGATCTGGACTTGCCGGGGCTGGAAAAGTTCGGCCTGCTGCCCAAACGTCGCAAGGTCGGGCCGATGGCGTTCCTTACTGTGCAGGAAGGGTGCGACAAGTTCTGCACCTATTGCGTGGTGCCCTATACGCGGGGGGCCGAAATCAGCCGCAGCTTTGATGCGATCATGGAAGAGGCACGGTCACTGGTGGAAGGCGGCGCGAAGGAAATTACGCTCGTTGGCCAGAATGTGAATGCCTGGGCGCAGGGCGCGCATGATCTGGGCACCCTGATCCGCGCGCTCGACAAGCTGCCGGGCCTTGCCCGCATCCGCTACATGACCAGCCATCCCAATGACATGACCGAAGGGCTGATCCGCGCGCATGGAGAGGTGGAACGCCTGATGCCGTTCCTGCACCTTCCCGTGCAATCGGGCAGTGACCGCATATTGAAGGCCATGAACCGCAGCCACACATCGGCGTCCTACATGGCCATCATCGATCGTGTTCGCGCGGTGCGCCCGGATATCGCCATATCGGGCGATTTCATCGTCGGCTTTCCCGGAGAGACGGACGCGGATTTTGAGGACACGCTGGCGCTGGTGGATCGCATCGGCCACGCCATGGCCTATTCCTTCAAATATTCGCCGCGCCCCGGCACGCCTGCCGCGACGATGGACGGACAGATCGAACCCCATGTGATGGACGAACGACTCCAGCGACTCCAGGCGCTCATCAACGCGCAGCAATCGGCCTTCAACGCCGCCAGTGTGGGCAAGCGCACCGAAATCCTGCTCGAACGGGCGGGCAAACATGCCGGGCAACTGATCGGAAAGACGCCCTGGCTGCAATCCGTGCATGTTTTTGCGGAAAATGTGCGGGTGGGAGATATGTTAGAGGTTGACCTTGTCTCCGCCGGGCCCAATTCTCTTGCCGGAATTGTGCAGGGGTCGGAGATTCCTTGATGTTCGTTGAGTTACCTTCAAAAATGCGAGTGTTCACAAGAGCTGTCACGCATCTCGAGCCAATCACGCCAGGAACGAAAATTCATCTCATTGGCGGGACGAGCATTGAAACCAGCATGCATATCGACTCCCTGAGTGAAGCGATTCAGCAAGCGTTCGTAGTCAGTCCGATCTGGACGAAGAAATCCGTTTTCTTGAAAGGAAAAGATGTCGCGTAAACCCGTCCCCGCCCGCATGGGCGAGCCCGCACGGCTCGAAGTCGTGTTTGACAAGCCCCAGTTGATGGGGCGTCTCTTCGGCGAATTTGACCAGAATCTGGTCGCCATCGAAAACCGGTTCGGTGTTTTCATCGCGGCGCGCGGCAACAAGTTGCAGCTAGAGGGGGAGGCAGAGGCGATAGGGCGCGCCCGTGATGTGCTCACTGGCCTCTACAACCGGATAGTCCAGGGGCAGGATATCGAAAGCGGGGATGTGACCGCCCTGATCCAGATGGCGTTTGAACCCACGCTGGAAGGTATCATCCGGCAGGATCACGAAAAGCCGCCGATCATGATCCGCACCCGCAAGAAAACCATTGTGCCGCGTTCCGCCACGCAGATCCGCTATATGGAAGCGCTGGTGAAGAATGACATCATCTTCGCGCTGGGGCCGGCGGGCACGGGCAAGACCTATCTGGCGGTGGCACAGGCGGTGGCGCAGCTCATCACCGGCAGCGTTGATCGCCTGATCCTCTCGCGCCCGGCAGTGGAAGCAGGCGAGCGGCTTGGTTTTCTGCCCGGTGACATGAAGGAGAAGGTCGATCCCTATCTCCGCCCGCTCTACGACGCGCTTTATGACTGTCTTCCTGCCGAACAGGTGGAACGGCGCATTGCCAGTGGCGAAATCGAAATCGCGCCCATCGCGTTCATGCGCGGCCGGACCCTGGCCAACAGCTTCATCATTCTCGATGAAGCGCAGAACACCAGCGCGATGCAGATGAAGATGTTCCTCACCCGCTTTGGCGAGAATAGCCGGATGGTCGTTTGCGGCGATCCCAACCAGACCGATCTGCCCGATCCCCGCATGTCCGGGCTGAACGACGCCGTGGGGCGGCTGGAGGGCGTGCAGGGCATATCAATGGTGCGCTTCGGCATCAGCGATGTGGTGCGGCATCCTATCGTCGGCCGGATCGTGGAGGCATATGAGGGGCCGGATGGCTGATAATAGTCCAGAAGCGACCGCTGAGGATGTCGCTCGCCGTCGTGTTGCGGCCATCGGAAAGTATAAGGCGGCATTTGACGGCTTCGATCTCAGCCTGGAAGCGTTGAAGGCATATAAGGCCGAAAATTACGATCCGGTGGAGAGGCTCAGGCGGATATCCGCCTCCGATTTTTAGCGATTGTTCCGTTCGTGAGGGTTGGGCGGTGCTGACTCATGATACTGAATACCGTCACTATCCTCACAAGATGTCTCTGGTAGAACAAGCCCTATGATCGATACTGCTGCCCTCATCGCCCCGCTTTGGGGCGACGCCACTGACTGGGAAGCCTTCTCCGCGCGCGCCGTTTCCGCAGCCATTGCCGCAACGCCTTATGGCGAACTCGCCACGTTGGATGCGGCCGTTGAAGTGTCCGTCAAATTCACTGACGATGCTGAAGTGCACACCCTCAACCGCGACTATCGGCAAAAGGACAAGCCGACCAACGTGCTCTCCTTCCCGATGGTGGAGCCTGATCTGATCCCCACGCTCGCCAACACGGATGACGGAGAGGTATTGCTCGGTGATATCGTCCTCGCGCACGGCGTCTGTGCGGCGGAAGCGGTGGAGCGAGGTGTGACGATTGAGGCGCATGCCACGCATCTGATTGTGCATGGCACCCTCCATCTGCTAGGCTATGACCATATGGGGGACGAGGAAGCCGAAACCATGGAAGCGCTGGAACGCGAGATCATGGCGGGGCTGGGCCTGCATGACCCTTACGCAATAGAGGACTGAGCCACAGCACATGGCCGATGACAGTAGTAACGGGCGATTATGGCAAGGGCTGAAGGCCCTGATCTTTGGTGATCGTGATGAAAGCCTGCGGCACCAGCTTGAAGAAGCGATTGACGAGCATGAGGAAGATGGTGGCGGCGAAGCGAAGGGCGATCTTTCGCCGATAGAGCGCCAGATGCTGCGCAACCTGCTGCACTTTGGCGAGCGGACGGTTGATGATGTGGCGGTGCCACGGGGTGAGATTATCGCGGTTCCCGAAGACATCAGCTTTGATGAACTGGTGCAGACCTTTGCCGAGGCGGGGCACAGCCGCCTGCCTGTCTATCGCGAAAGCCTGGATGCCGTGACGGGCATGGTGCATATCAAGGATGTGTTTGAAATCCTGGCGCGCGGAAAGGCACCCAAAACCATTGCCTCGCTGATCCGCCAGCCGCTTTACGTGCCGCAATCCCGGGGTGTTCTGGATGTGCTGGCGGACATGCGGGCGGAGCAGATCCATCTGGCCATCGTTCTGGACGAATATTCGGGCACGGACGGCCTTGTGACCATCGAGGATCTGGTTGAGGAAATCGTCGGCGATATTGAGGATGAGCATGACGATGCGCCCGTAGAGATGCTGACAGACCTTGGCGGCGGCCAGTGGGAAGCGGATGCGCGCGTGGAACTGGAAGATGTGGCCGAAACAGTTGATCCCCGACTGGCGGAGGTGGATGAGGATGTCGACACGTTGGGCGGCCTGGCCTTTGTTCTGGCGGGCCATGTGCCCCAGTGCGGCGAAATCGTGGAACATCCCAGCGGCTGGCGGATCGAGGTGATTGAAGGCGATACACGCCGCGCGACCCGCCTGAGGCTGCATCAGCCGGTTGTGGACGAAGCGGAAGACGTGCTTGCCGGCGGCAAATGAATCAATACCATTATGGGGCCGGAAACTGGCCCGTCAGGAGCCCGGAATGACCTGGAAAACCCATCTGCGCAACGCGGTGATCATCATCCTGATCCTTATGGGCGGGGTCTATTGGTATCTCTCCACACCCGATGCCTCGCGGCAGGATATTGCCACGCTCACGGGCCCCGCGCCGGATTTGCAGACAATGCGGCCTGAAGCGTTTCCCACGATCAACATTGCGAAGATTATCGGCTGGAAGGCCGGTGAAATGCCCACGGCCGCGCCGGGCCTTGCGGTGAAGCCCTTCGCCACCGGGCTTGATCATCCCCGCTGGCTGCTGGAACTGCCCAATGGGGATGTGCTGGTTGCCGAAAGTTCCGCCCCGGCGCGTGAAACTCAGGGCGTGAAGGATATGATTGCCCGCAAGCTGATCCTGAGTGCGGGGGGCGCTGGCGGCTCGCCTGACCGGATCACGTTGCTGCGCGATACGGATGGTGATGGCGTGGCCGATCAGCGGTCTGTGCTGCTCTCCGGCCTGCATTCGCCCTTTGGCATGGCCCTGAAAGAGGGCACGCTGTATGTAGGCAACACCGATGCCGTGATGGCCTTTCCCTTCAAAGTGGGCGATACCAAAATCACGGCCAAGGGCGAAAAACTGTTCGATCTGCCCGCCAATCTTCCCAATAACCACTGGGCGCGCAACCTGATCATCTCGCCGGATGGTCAGTCGCTGTATGTGACCATCGGGTCAGACAGCAACATTGCCGAAGAGGGGATGGACAAGGAAAAGGGCCGCGCGGGGATCGATCAATATGATTTCGCGACCAAAAAGAAGATCAATTTCGCTTATGGCATCCGCAACCCCAACGGGCTGGCGTTCAACCCGATTTCGGGCACGCTCTGGATGGTTGTCAACGAACGTGATCAACTGGGCAGCGATGGTCCGCCCGATTATCTGAGCACCGTGGATTTCGGCACTTTCTATGGCTGGCCCTTCACCTACTGGGGCGGGATAGAGGATCACCGCGTGCCGCAGGTGCGCCCTGACCTGAAACAATATACCAAGCGCCCCGATTATGCGCTGGGATCGCATGTGGCCGCGCTGGGCCTGGCCTTCAACAAGGGAGACAGCCTTGGCCCGCAATTCGCCAATGGCGCCTTTATCGGCTTGCACGGATCATGGAACCGCTCGCCCGCATCAGGCTACAAGGTGATCTACGTCCCCTTCAACGAACGCGGCTTCCCGACCGGGGCAAAGCCGGTGGACGTGCTGACCGGCTTTCTCGCAGGCGAGCAGGACGCGCGCGGTCGCCCGGTGGGCGTGATCCTGACCAAAAGCGGCGCGCTGCTGGTGGCGGACGACGCAGGCAATACGGTGTGGCGCGTGGCAAAGCAGTGAAGCCGGGGGCATACGGGAAACCTTGTTGGGTGTTGCCGTGTCTCGGAATAGGTCCAAATTGTATGACTGCGACTCTTACGTTAATGTAGAACGGGTCAATATGCAGGTGCGCGGGATGGAGCATACCTGACTCCAAACTCTCTCCGTGATTGACAAATAGGAAATCACCTGCTAACGGTGATATGCCAAAACCGCGCATCAGGAGTCGATACCGCATCGCATCATAATTCCACCGACTTCCACCCGGTTCAGGTGAGACTTTAGTGAGACCTTCCGGCTGCCATGTGACGAACAGATCTGTCTGGAGGGGCAGCGTGCGTTGTTGAGCGGACGCAGCTGGACAACAAGGCTGGCCTGTCTGATCCGCACCAGCGGCTTGTGCCGGGAGCACAGGCAAGACGCGCGGGCCCCGACAATGTCGATTATGATGCGGTTTGGGGGAACTGGTCTGCTGGATGCCCCGCGAGGACTCGAACCTCGATAAACGGAATCAGAATCCGGTATCTTACCATTAGATGACGGGGCAACAGCCAGTGGCGGCGCGCATAAGGCGGTGCCGCGCGCAAGTCAATTACCGTTGCGCCTGATCCTTGCGTTTCGCCGCATAGCGCCCTAAAACTGTGTTCAAGTACCGGCGGCACCTGCCGTTTCCGGAGAACAGAAAAGCTTTATTGGGCATGGCGCAAAGTTTCGCCCCGACGCCCCACCGGCAGCCAGGTTCCGCTGCCGCTGCGATGGCAGCATCAGGCCCGCCCCATCCGCGCGGGCGCTTCCCGCATCGCCGCGCCTATGCCGCGCTGGATCTGGGTACCAATAACTGCCGCATGCTGATTGCCCGGCCCGATGGAGAAGGCTTTTTCATCGTTGACGCCTTTTCGCGGATCGTGCGGCTGGGCGAAGGTCTGGGCGTATCCGGGCGGTTGAGCAATGAAGCGATGGACAGGGCGGTCGCCGCGCTGTCGATCTGCGCGGACAAGCTGCTGCGCCGCAATGTCCATATCGCCCGCTCCGTCGCCACCGAAGCCTGTCGCCGCGCGGCGAACGGCGCCGAATTCGCGGACCGCGTGTGGCGCGAAACCGGCATCCGGCTTGATATCATCTCGGCGGAAGAGGAAGCGCGGCTGGCCGTGGTCGGCTGCCACACGCTGATCGAGGAAGGCAGCGATCCGGCGCTTGTTTTCGATATTGGCGGCGGCTCGACCGAGCTTGTGATCGTGGACACTTCCGGCCCGGAGCCGCGGACGATTGACTGGCTGAGCGTGCCCTGGGGGGTTGTGTCTCTGGCCGAGGTCGAAGCGCGGGATCACAATCTGCTGGGGGACAGGCTCGCCGCTTATGAACGCATGTGCGAACGGGTGCGCAACAGTTTTGGCGCGTTCGGCCAGACATATGCCGGGCGGGGCGCGCTGCGGATGCTGGGGACAAGCGGGACCGTGACGACGCTTGCCAGCGTCCATTTGCAACTGCCTGCCTATGATCGTCGCCTGATTGACGGGCTGATCGTGCCATCGTCGGCCATGCGGGGGATCAGTTCCAAATTGTCCAAGCTGTCCATTTCCGAACGCGCGGGCCTTGCCTGTATCGGGCATGAGCGGGCGGATCTGGTCGTTGCGGGCTGTGCGATACTCGAAGCCATTCTGGATATCTGGCCCGCCCCGCGTGTCGGCGTGGCGGATCGCGGCATCAGGGAGGGGATTTTGCGCCAGCTTATGGCATCGGACAAGCCAGCATGAGCCGCGGCGGATCGGGCGGGCAAGTCCGCGTCAAGACAGCGCGCGGGCGCACCACATCCTCGAACCGCTGGCTCAAGCGGCAACTGAATGACCCTTATGTCAAGCAGGCCAAGGCCGATGGCTATCGCAGCCGCGCGGCGTACAAGCTGATCGAGCTAGACGAACGGTTCGGCTTTCTGAAAGGGGCAAAGCGGGTCGTCGATCTGGGCATTGCGCCGGGTGGCTGGTCACAAGTCGTCCGGCAGACCTGCCCCAAGGCTGTGGTGGTCGGTATCGATCTGTTGCCGGTTGATCCCATCGAAGGCGTGATCATTGCCGAAATGGATTTCATGGATGATGCCGCACCCGGCTGGCTGACGGAACAACTGGGCGGGCCTGCCGATCTGGTGCTGTCGGATATGGCCGCCAACACTGTGGGCCATCCCCAGACTGATCATTTGCGCACAATGGGGCTGGTGGAGGCCGGGGTGGATTTTGCCTGTCAGGTGCTGAAACCGGGCGGCGCGTTCATCGCCAAATCGTTGGCCGGGGGCGGGGACGCCAACCTTGTTGCCATCCTGAAGGCCAATTTCACCAGCGTGAAGCATGCCAAGCCGCCGGCCAGCCGCAAAGGGTCATCGGAATGGTATGTGGTGGCGCAGGGATTCAAGGGCGGGGGTGAGTGAGTGGAAGGTCCGGGAGTCGCACATAAGCGGGAGGCGGGCTTAAATCCTAACGGGTTCTGAAACTTCATTTTTAAACGGCGGAGCAGCGGTTAGACCGATCTTGATTACATCGCCTTGCCAACAAGTGCTGACCGAATAGTCGCCCGTTGGTACTGAGATTAGATGGCCTCCCCACCGCCCATCCGGCTCATTCCCTCCGCCCGAAATCTCTTCACCCGGACCGACAAAAATGTTTCCGCTTGGCGCTCGTAATGAAAATGCTCTGGCACTTGGCTGGGATTGATCACTGACTTCGATGTCGTAAAACCCATCAGAGCCTAAATCCACTATCAGGACATTTCGAGCAGCCAGCTCTGCGAGCTCTTCCTTTGGATTGGCCCACCAATCGCACTCGTCTTCGACACGGTGCGACAAGGCAGACAAATCGAATATGGCCAAGGAGGCAGTGTCCGTCCTGATCTCTCCTCTCACTGGCAAAGAGACTACTGCCGGAGCAGCGAGAAAAGATTCCTCAGCCTCGCCAACTGGTGGAACAAATTTGGTTCCAAACACACGTCGCAAGAAACGGATCACCTCATGCTCCTCCCTAACGAAACCCCTCAGCGAATGGTCATTCTATTGCTCTTGATGTGCAATCTGTAAATTCCGCAATGGGTATGGACACAGACGTTTAGTGCAAACCAACCCCGCAATCCCCCTACCGCACCGTAAACCGCGCCCGATCAATCACCCGCCCGGACGGATCGACCAGCGCCAGCAAATGCACCCCCGGCCCGGCGAGCACCAGCGGCGCGGCGTTGGCTTCGCCCAGGTCGCGGCGATCCAGGATCAGGCGGTGGCCTTCGACTGGCCCGGTGACGGCTATGCCCATGCGCTGGCGGTCAATCGGTATATCGGGATCAAGCGCGAAGACCGAGCCGGAGACGGGGTTGGTGATGCGCGGACGGCGCGACGCGGCGGGGGCGGCGATCTGTGTGGCTTGCGCGGTGCCGGAGAGGAAATATTCGCGGCGCGGCGGTTCAATATTGCCGGCAAAGCTGATCATGCGGGTTTCGATGCCCGATGGCATCGTCGGAGGCGATGAGGGCGTGCGGGCGTGGAGCGCCAGCATCAGATCACGCCACACAGGGGCAGCACCACTGGTGCCGGAAACCGCCTTCATGCTGTCTCCCTCCAGATTGCCGATCCAGACGGCCACGGTGTAGCGCTGGGTATAGCCCACGCACCAGTTATCGCGCATCGCCTTGGACGTCCCGGTTTTGACTGCAGCCCAGAAGGGCAGCTTCAGGGCGCTGTCTATCCCGAAGGTGGTCGAGCGGGCCGAGGCATCAGCAAGGATGCTGCCGACGAGCCAGGAGGCTTGGGGCGACATGATCTGGCGCGGCGCAAGGCGCGGGTCACTCTCCCGGATGCGCAAGGGGCCCCAGCGGCCGCCCAGCGCCAGCGCGCGATAAGCCGCGGCCTGTTCCAGCAGCGTCACTTCGGCGGAACCGAGCGCCAGCGAAAAGCCGTAATAGGCCCCGTCCTCGGTCAGCCCGCGATAGCCCATATCCCACAGCCGGTCGCGAAACGCATCGGTGCCGCCGATCACCAGCGCGCGAACGGCAGGGACGTTGAGCGAACTGGCCAGCGCCGTGCGCGCGGAAACCGGGCCCTTGAAGGCATGATCGTAATTCTGGGGCACATAAAGGCCGGACGCAGTGTCTAACTGAACCGGTGAGTCATCAAGGATCGAGGCCGGGGTGAGCCAGCCCTTTTCCATCACCATGCCATAGAGGAAGGGCTTGAGCGTCGATCCCGCCTGCCGCAGCGCGTCCGCGCCATCAACCGCTGCTGCCGTGGAGCCGCCGCCCACGCCGCCAACATAGGCCAGCACATCGCCGGTGGCATTGTCCACCACAATCACCGCCCCATCCCTCGCACGCGTGCTGCCAAGGCCGAGCAACTGGCGGCGGAGTGACTGGGTGGCATAGGTCTGAATGGCCGGATCCAGGGTGGTGGCCACCCGGATGCCGGGCTTGTCGAGCAGCTTGGCGGCAAGATGCGGGGCAAGGCCGGGATCAAGCGCGAGGCGGCGCTGGCTGCCGAGCATCGCGGCGGCCTGTATTTGCAGGGACGGGCAGTTTCCGTGCGAAAGCCGGCAGGCGCGCGCGGCAACTTCCCCCACGGAAGCATTGGGATCAGGCAACAGCGCGGCAATCAGCGCCCCTTCATCGCGCGTGAGTGTGGCGGGCGTCTTGCCGAACAGGCTGAGCGCCGCCGCGCCAATGCCCTGCGCTTCGCCGCGAAACCCGGCAAGGTTGAGATAGGCTTCAAGGATCTGGTCTTTGCTCCATCCACTTTCCAATGCCCCTCCGGCGCGCATCTGGCGGATCTTGTCGCGCCAGCCGCGCGCGCCGGGGCGGGCCAGATCGGCGGAGAGGAAGGCTGCAACCTGCATCGAAAGCGTGCTCGCCCCGCGTGAGCGGCTGCCGTCAAAGCGCGCGCGGATCGCGCTGCCCATTGCGATCCAGTCAACCCCGTGATGGCTGGCGAAACGCTTGTCTTCAGAAGCGATGATGGTTTGGGTGACGGACGGGGCAATGTCCTTCAAGCGCACCCAATCGAGCCGCCGCGCCGCGAAATTGACGCGTTGGCTGTCGATCAGCGTCCCATCCCGCGCGTACAGCCAGGATTCGCTCGGCTGCCATGCAGCGACGGTGTTGCCGTAAGACGGCAGGAGGGGGGGGAGGGTGATGAACCAAAGGGTGGCGAGAGCCGTGAAGAGGGTTCCCCCCGTGCACCAGAGCGTCAACCGCTTCCCCGTCATTCCGGCGAATGCCGGAATCTCCCTTATCTTCCGCACCCACAGGAAAAGAGATTGACCTTTGGTCGCCGTTGGCTCCGGCGTTCGCCGGGATGACGGCAGAAGGGTCACCGGATCGCCACTGCCATCGGCGCGTTGGGAAGCTGGCCGCGAATGTCCGGCGAATACATCGCTTCCACGCGCGTGGGCGGCAGGCTGAACTGGCCGGAGCCGTTCAGGCGCACCGCATATTCCGTGACGAAGCGTCCGCGCGGTACCCATTCGAAATAGCCGCGCCACGCATCCTTGCCGCGTTCGATATAGCTGGGGGACACGCCTTCACCACTAACGGCACCCAGAATGCCGGATTGCCCGCCAAGCCCGCCAATGATCGTGGCGCCCGGCGGCACGGGATCACTGACCACCACCCAGTTGCGTTCGGCGCTGGCATCCACCGTGATTGTTACCTTCAGTACATCACCGCGCGTCAGACGGCCTTTGACCTTCTGGCTGACAATGGAGACTTTGCGTTCCACCCGGTAGCCCGCGAACAGCGGTGCGCGCAGCGGCACGGCGGCGGAGACGCTGACCATCGCCCACGGCCCGGCCCCTCCGCTTTGTGCCAGTGTCAGCGGTGTTTGCACCATTGGCAGGCGCAGGCGCAGCGGCGCGGCATTGGCCGCCATTGGCCAGCTTTGCGAGGCGCTTTGCCCGGCAAGGCTTACGGTCGTCACACCCTGAATGGCGCTGGCGGGATAGAGGGTGCCGAACCGCCGCGCGGCAATCGTGCCCCAGGCGTTGGCGGGTGTCGTATCCCAATGGCCGCGCCGCTGACGAAGCGCCACACCGATCATCATCCGGGGCGTTTCGTCGGTCCAGCCGGGACGCCCCATGATCGAGAGCAGCGACTTGATCGCCATTTCGTCGCCTGACACCATCATCCACCACGGCGCGTTCGCAGCATCCGCCAGATCGAGACGCGATCCTTCATAAACGATCCGCTGGCGCAACACGCGCTCCGCATCGGCTTTAAGCGCCGGGCTGGCCCCTTTGGTGCGGTCTATCGCGACGATCCAGTCTGCCAGCGCCGAGGTGGGCATATCGGTTGCTGCGAGTTGGATACTCGCCAGCATGGCGGGCGTGGACGAGCCATTGCGGGCAAGCGCTGCCAGCGCCGCGATCCGTGTCAGCCGGTCATCGCTTGACCAGGCCGTCTCGCGTTTGAGGCGACCGTCCAGCACAGCCTTCATTGCCTCGATCATCCGTGCCTTGGGCGCATCTGGAATGACGAAGCCTGCCTCCGCGGTCATTGACAGGGCATAGGCCGTCAGCGCTTCCGATCCGGTGAGCTGCTCCATCGGGAAGTACCGCAACAGGCCGTCGCCATCCATATAGGCGGGAATTTCGCCTGCCTGTATGTTCCACGCCCCCGTATCCCCCATCACGACCGCGCGGGAAAGGCGCTGTTCGAAGCAGTTATAGGGGTAATCGCCCATATAACTGCGCACGCCCGAAAGCGGGGGGGCAAGCGTGTCAGAGAGCTTGACGTCAACAAAACCGAACCCGGGCAGGGCACCGCGCGGTGCCGCCACCGGAATCGGCACGCCATTGCCAACTCGGGCGAGGGTCGCTGCCCAGACTTCAACAGGCACGGCAGGGATCACTTCCTGGGATGCGGCCAGCCGGTCAATCGCCTTGCCGTCAGCGGATCTGGCTTCGACCTTCCAGTCGAGCTTGCCAATCCCTGCCGGCGCGGCGAGATTCCATGTGACCGGCACGGCTCCGCCCGCCGGGATGGTCACTGTCAGCGGCGGCCCCTTGGCAACGCTGGGCGCGACATTGACAGTGGCCGTCACCGTCATCGGCTTGTCAGACGCGTTGCGCAGCGTGAAGCTCGCGCCGTAGAAGTCACCCGCGCGCACGAGCGGCGGCAGCCCGGAGAAGAGTTGCAGATCTTGCGACGTCCGCACTTTGGTTTCGCCAGTGCCGAACAGATTGGCCCCGGATGAGGCAATCGCCACGAGGCGGAAGGCGGAAAGCGAGTCTGACAATGTAACCGGCACACGCGCCTTGCCCTGGGCATCAAGCGCGACGCGACCGCGCCACAGCAGAACGGGGCGGAAATCATCGCGGGTGACATCGCCCATATCGCCGCCGCCGCCGCCGCCGGCCTCAACCGCTTTCTTGCCATAGTGCCGCTTGCCCACAATCTGGGTCTGGGCCGTGGACGTAAGCACGGAAAGCGGGCGTTCGCCCATCATCGCGTCGATCAGTTTCCAGCTTTCATTGGGCTTGAGCTGAAGCAGCGCTTCATCCACCGCTGCGAAAGCGATTTCGGCGGATTTGGCGGGCTTGCCGTCCGGCTCGGAGACAGCGACATCAACATTGGCTGTTTCGCGGATGCCGTATTTCTCTTTGTCAGCCTTCACTGCCACGCCCAGCGTATGGCCTTCCCAGCCGACTTTTACCTTGGCAAGGCCAATCCGGTAACTTGGCTTCGCCAGATCGACCAGCGCAGTGGGGGCCGCGCCTTCCTGGCTGAAGAACGGCAAGTGCCAGGTGCGCGCCAGATTGGCGAGCCACAGACGGAACCCGCCGACGCGCCCACGCACGGCGAGCACGGATACATACACATCCGGCGCGTAAGCGCCCGGCATCGGCACTTCGACAACCGGATCCTTGCCCGAAAGCGTGGTGACAAAACTGGAAAGCACGCCTTCCCGTTCCACCGTGACAAGTGCCGTGGCGGAGCGGAAGGGCATCCGCACCTGGAACTTCGCGGTGTCACCTGCCTTGTAGCTCTTGGCTTCAGGGACGATATCCATCCGGTCGCCATTGTCGCCGCCAAACCACCATTCATCCTCACCGGCTAGCCACACAGAGCGCACTGCGCGGGCAACATTGCCGTCCGCGTCCGTCGTGGTGGCCACCACAATCACTTCGCCAGAAATGCCGGGAGACAGTTTGCACTGCGCAAGGCCCTGTTTGTCGCTGGTGGTGGTGCAGCCCCCGCCGATCTTGGTGGTGCGGGCCTGATTGTCATAGGCATAGAACCCGCCGATCAGACGCCGCCGCGCGGTCAGCACTTCGCGGCTATACACATCGACGCGGACGGGCCGACCGCGCATGGCATGGCCTTCGGGATCGATCACGGCCAGGTTCAGGCGCAAATCCGTATCGCGCATCAGCCAGCCATCGGTCTTGAGACCAACCAGGACGCCGGAGGGCAGCAGGGAAAGGGTCCGCGAAGCCGTCAGCGTTTCGCCATTGGCGTCCTCATAATCCATCTCCACCGTCATGGCGGTGGCGTTCTCGATGTCCTGCGCGATATCGATGCTGGATTTGGCGGTACCATCACCGCCCAGCGTCGCCGGAAGCGTTTGGGACAGGGGCAGGGGGATTTCATCCTCTTCGCCATCACCGTTCAGAGGAACGGTGCCTTCCTTGACCGGACGGCCGCCAAAGGTCCAGCCGTCCCATCCTTCCGGAGCGGGCGAGTCCGCGCTGAACGCCGTCCGCAGGCTGACAGGCAGACCGGGGGCACCGCCACCAGAGAGATATCCGACGAACAGATCCAGTGGCACAGCCTTGGGACGGACAAGCGCCGTCTTCGGGCCGGAAATCGTTGCGCGCATGGTGGGCAAGCGGAATTCATCGACGCGGAAACTCTGGTCGGAATAGATCGTGTTTTCCCCGGCACTTATTTTCAGGCTGTAATCCCCTTGCGGCGCGCCAAGCGGGGCAGTCCATTCCGTTTCGCCAATGCCGTCCGCCCCGATGCTGAGCGGAAGTTCGAATTCGGTGCCGGAGCCACTATGTGTCAGCGTCAGCGTGCCGGTGAGCGCATCGCCCAGCGCAAATCCGTCTGCGACCGGGCGGCGCAGGATATGTTTCATATGGATCGTGTCACCTGCCTTGATCAGGGTACGATCAAATATGGTGTGGATGATGTCACCGGGCGCGCTGTAACCAAATTCCAGATCGAAATTATAGGGCTGGATTCCGTCGTTCCAGCTTGTGAGCGTGAAGCTGAAATCCCCGGCTGACCGGGCGGAAACCATCAGCGGATGCTCATCGCCATCGCAACTGCCATAGGTTTGCGGTTCGGGCAGTCCGCCCTTGATGAGCAAGCGGCCTTCGCCATCCGCTGTGCCGCGCGCGAGCAGCCTGCCATCGCAACTGTCCGTCACGCGAATGTCCGCGCCAGCCACCGGTCTGGCATCGTCAAGCTGCGTAACCCAGGCAAGTGAGCCTTCACGACCCCATTTGAAATGCACGGCCATATTGGTGACAAGCGCGCCCGCCGACACATAACGAGGCGCATCGCGGCCAAGCAGCGCCTTGCCAAGCGCCGGGCTGGACAGTTCCACCACATAGAAGCCGGGCGCTTTCAGCGGAATGCCGACAACCTCGAAATCCTTGCCCTTGCCGGGCAGCGCGAGGTTCAGATTGGTGCCCTTGCCATCAAGCAGGGACCGGGAGCCGGTGTCATTGATCTCAACCTCTTCACCCTTGACCGTTTCGGTGTGGGATTCGCTGTCATCGGCATCATCGATATCCCGCAGCCATTGGGCGATCTGTCCGTCAGAGGCTTCGATGCGCAGCATATCGCCGCCCACTTTATTGACACGCTGGGCAAGCGCAGGCTCCACCGCGCGGACGGTGACGGGGAGTATTCCACCTTCCCTGGCTTCGATGATGCCAAAGGGGGCTGCAAACTTGACGAGCGGCGGCGCTTCATCGACGCGAATTTCCAGCGGGAAGCGCGCGGCGTTTGCCAGCACCCGTCCGCTTTCATCTTTCACCGCTGCGGGCAGGGTAACGGTGCCTTTAGTTGCGGCAGGCAGCCCGGAGAATTCCAGATCGCTGATCGTCGCATCGTTCTTGTCATCGTCGCTGATTTTTGGCGTGATGCTCGTGCCGTCTGGGAAAGTCAGCCGGACAGCCTTGGCGGTTTCCATGGGAATGGCGGCGGCAAAGCGGACATAGGCCGACTCAACCGGATTGCACCCGGCCTGCGGGTTGACGCGGCTGCACTCAAAGCGCGCGGTGAATTCCTTGCGCACGGTAAAATCAAACCGCTGGTCGCGCCCGGCCAGACGTCCGCCTGGCCCGGAAATGGCGCTGGCCCAGACGAGCGCCATGTCCTTGCCCGGTGGCAAGGGACGACGGCATTTGACGGCCATGACAGTGCCGTAGGTAAAAGTTCGCTGGGTGGCGCTGGCGGGCGGAACCTGCGGGAGGCCTGCTTCTTCCAGAAATCGCCGGGCTTCCCAATTGTCCGGCCCCAGATCGGCCAGCAACTTTGGCGCAACATCGGAAGCCAACACGTCAAGCGCGATTTTCTCGCCAATCCCGTCCACCGCGCAATAGCCGTTGGCCGCCACGGATTGCGGGTTTGCCACTGTGTTCGTGGCAACGAGGAAAACCTGATCTTCTTCAATATCGCCATCATAGCTGCCCGGAAGAACAGCGCGTGCCGATGGCCCGCCCGTATCAATGGCGAAGCTGCTTGTGCCAGTGACCGCCACGCCGCGCGCACTGGCCAGATTAGCGCGCAATTCAGCTTTGCAGGTGATGCCACCGGGCAGCGGGCTCTGGAATTCATGAACAAAGGTTTGCGGATCGACCCAGCGGCCCGCGCCGCCGACCGGACAAGTCATTTCGATAGGCGGTGTGGCGCGCGGATCGCCCAGCGGCACCATCGGTTCAGAAAACCGCATTGTGAAACGGTCGATCACGCCGCCATTGCCGCCTGCACTGCCCGGCGTGGCCATGATCACCTGTGGGGGGGAGTCGGTGCGTGCGATCAGCGGTACGGCTATCGCGGCCAAACCCGCCAAAGCTGCCCAGGGTTTCCAACGCATGATACACTCCCCACTCCCGAATCCCGCTGGCGGGAGTGTGATGGATCAGCGCGAAAAGTCCAGTGTCAGCGGTGCCTCATTTGCGCCTTGGCGAAGTCGGCTCCGGTGCCGGGTTGGCGGGGCCGGGCTGCTGCGAGGCTATCTGCAGCGGAGAGATGCTGACGCCAAACAGCTTCCATTTGCCGGCAGACCATTGATAATAGAGATCGAAGCTGATGGCCGTCGGGCGAAGGCCAAACAGTCCGCGCACCTGCAGGATACCGGGTTCCACAAAACGCGGCGTCGCGGTGTATGTGGGCGCGAGCAACAGCGCGTTGGAAAGGTCGATTCGCGTTGCCCGCAGGCTCGCAAAAATCTCTGCCAGCCGGGCCGAGTCGTTGTTCACCTGAAAACCGGGAGCTGCCAGATCGCGCAATACGGAATAATTGCCCGCCTGATTGGCATGATCCACCGCTGCCATCGTGCTCCAGATCAGCTTGGCAAGCTCAAGCTCTCCCGGGATGGGTACGCTTGATGAAGGGAGCGTGGTTTGCGGGCGCGCAGCGGGCGGCGTCGTTTGGGCCACGACAGGCATCGGCACCGCCATTGCCGCGAGAAAAAGGGCCGGGGCAATAAGCCCCGGCCCGAACTTTTTTGTTGTCGTCACTTGTTTTACCAAGCGAACTGGAAGCCGCCACGTGCACCCACTTCGCCAGAGTCGAAGCCGAAGCCGACGCCTGCGGAAACCGACGCGTTGGTGCCGATCCGTGCCGACATCGCAACCGTGCCGGCCGAGCGATGGTTATAATAACCCACGCCACCCGAAAGGCCGAAATTGGTGCCTGCGGGAAGCGACGGTGATTCCATCGCCAGCGCCATGGCAACACCTTCGTTGGCTTTCTGGATTTCGCGCGAGTTAATGCTGGCCAGATTGAACAGCGTGGCTGTCTGTCCCTGCAGGGTTGTGATCTGGCCTGCCTGCGTGGCGTTGGCGGCGTTGATAGCCGACAGCGAGGTCGTGTCACGGCCCAGCGTGCCGCTGGCATCCACCGTTACCAGCGAAAGAGCGCCCGTTTGCGCCGCAGTGCTGGCCGCAATGTCACCCACGGTTACCGACGATCCGGTTCCGCCCAGGACAACCTGGTTGGCGCGGGTGGTCGTAGCACCAAAGCCGACGGCGGTTGAACCATCAAACGCGGCGTTCGCATTTTTGCCCAGCGCTGACGCCGAAATGCCTGCCGCCTTGGCTTGATGGCCCACAGCAAGCGAAGTGTTTCCGGTAGCGCCCGACTGCCAGCCAAATGCCTGCGCGCCGCGACCCGAAGCCACTGCCTCACCACCAACGGCCGTCGAGTGGAAGCCGGAAGCCGTCGCCTGATCGCCCAGAGCAACAGCATCTTCATCCGAAGCCACTGCGGAATTGCCAATCGCCACGGATGTGCCGAGCGATGCCGCATTTGCGCTGTTGGTCGAAGCCAGATTGCCAATGGCGACGGAGTTGATTGCACTTGCCACCGCGCTCTTGCCGACCGCCGTCGAACGCACGCCCGATGCAATCGCCTGATGGCCAGAGGCCAGGCTCAGATCGCCAGAAGCATTGGCCTGCCAGCCAAACGCCTGTGCACCGCGCCCGGTTGCCACGGCTTCACCACCAACGGCAGTTGAGTGGAAGCCCGAAGCCGCCGCCTTGTCACCAATGGCAACTGCATCTTCATTCGAAGCAAGCGAATTGTCGCCAATCGCGACAGACGTCAGGCCCGTTGTTCCGGCACCACGACCGACTGCAACCGAGTCATTGGCAGTATTGTAGGAACCAGCGCCCAGCAGGGTGCTGCCAGAGCCCGAATAGTTGATCGCGGCAGCGCCGACGGCTGTCGTGAGATCACCCGTGCCCTGCGCGCCATAGCCCACAGCAATCGAACGGTCACCAGATGACTGCGACAATCCGCCCACAGAAACATTGCCAAGGCCGCCCGCAGATGCCCGATCCCCGATGGCAGTCGCACTTTCGCCGGCTGCAGAAGACGCGGCACCGTTGGCTGTTGTCCCCTGATCAATCGCACGCGCAAAATTGCCGGTCGCAGTGGCATTTACACCGCTCGCGCTGCTTAGAAACCCAAGCGCTGTAGCGCCGGAAGCGGTTGCCGAGGAATTCGTGCCGCATTCCGTGCTGCCGACAGCGACGCCATCGTTGCAAGGTGCAGTTGCATCAGCCCAAGCGGGCGTCGCAAGCGCTGCAAAGGCTGAACCAGCCCCCAGAATGGCGGCGACCTTCAACAATTTCTTTTCAATTTTCATGTTATACTCCCATCTCGTGCTGACCATCCGATTGTGTGCATGCGTCCCGCTGTTTTTCGTTATATCTTTAATGAGTTATGTCCACGCAAGCATTGTTAGGCCCCATTTTCCGCCAGTGCAACACAGTGCGAAGACAAAAGTCGCTATTTTAAAGACCTGCCATTAACCGTGCTTGAAGTTGACGGGCTGGTCCCACCGACAGCGGGGAAGCGCGCATTCCAATGTCAAGTCGATGTACACGCTGATAAAGCTCTGAAGTCGCAAGAATAATTCGCCGGGCCTCTTCAGGCAGTGCATTGACGGTATCAGGATCACTTTCCGCAGCGCTGCCAAGATCCATGCTTTTGGCGCGGATGGTTTCGTTGCCCGTCATGGCCCGTTTTCCCAAGAGCCAGGCCACCACATGCATCAGGCGCGTCGTCACTTTCAGCGATTCGCACGAAAACGTAACGCGCACCAAGGGTGGCATGCGATCCCGGGCATCATGGCTCGCCTGATCGAAATAGGCGCGCGCTTCATCAGCCAGTACCATTGCCTCTATATAGAGGCCATTTACGACACGAAGGGTCAGCAGGTTATCCGACTCGGCAAGCATGATCCCAAATTGCCACAGCCTGATGCGCAAGCCCATCCAGAATCAGGGTAAAGGCGCTGCCATCATGCAATCAGATCGGGAACCAGGCTGTCCTCAATCAAGGCAATTTCGTCCTTGAGCCGCAATTTGCGCTTCTTGAGCCGGGCGAGCTGCAACTGATCCGGCACAGGCAGGTCGGCAAGGGCGGAAATGGCTGTATCCAGATCCCTGTGCTCGGTGCGCAGGGTGGCAAGCCGGGCCAGAAGCTCCTGGGTTTCCGCGTCAGCCATGGCCGTGCCAACTCCTTTCGTCGCCCGCTTCTGCAGTTCGGCGCATTCCCGATCAAATGATGCGAGACAAGAAACAATTTTCGTGATTAACTCACTAATGCTGAGTCCTCAAGGAGACACGCGCATGGATACATCACACATTGCCGCACTGGAATCCAAACATGCCGGGCTGGACCGGATGATTATGGAGGAGGCCCGCCGACCGGCCCCTGATGAATCCCTGATTGCGCAGTGGAAGAAACAAAAGCTCAAAATCAAGGAAACGCTTCAGCTTCACTGAAGCCCGGCAATTCCTTCAAACAGGCGGCGGCCATCGCTGCCGCCATGGGATGCCCCGATCATCCGTTCCGGATGGGGCATCATCCCAAGCACATTGCCGGCATCATTCAGGATTCCGGCAATGTTGCGGGATGATCCGTTCACGGCATCCGCATAGCGAAACGCCACACGGCCTTCGCCTTCCAACCTGTCAAGCGTCGCATCATCCGCAAAATAATTGCCGTCGTGATGGGCAACGGGGATGGTGATGGCCTCGTCGGCATCATAGCGCGCGGTGAAAGCTGACTGGCTGTTCGCCACGGTCAGCGGCACATCCCGACAGACGAATTTGATCCCGGCATTGCGCATCAGCACGCCGGGAAGCAGGCCGACTTCGGTCAGCACCTGAAAACCGTTGCAGACCCCCAGCACGGAAACCCCGCGTTCGGCCGCTGCTGCCACTTCGCGCATTACCGGGGATCGTGCTGCCATCGCTCCGGAGCGCAGATAATCGCCTTAGGAAAAGCCACCCGGCACGCCGATCAGGTCAATACCTTCGGGCAGGGCGGTTTCACGGTGCCACACCATTTCAGGCGCCGAGCCCGTTACTTCCGCAATCGCCACCGCAAGATCACGATCACAGTTTGAACCGGGAAAGACAATGACAGCGCTTTTCACGATGTTACCGTTCGATCCGGAAGTTTTCGATGACAGTGTTGGCCAGCAACTTGCGGCACATATCTTCTATGACCGCATCTTTGGTCCCGTCAGCCAGATCCAACTCAATCAGCTTGCCTTGCCGCACATCATTGACTCCAGAAAAGCCCAAGCCTTCGAGCGCGTGATGGATGGCCTTGCCTTGCGGGTCAAGAACCCCGTTCTTGAGAGTGACAAAGACGCGGACTTTCATGGGCGCGGCGCTTTCCGACAGGCAGGTTGGGAATGCGCGCGCCTATGCCGACATGGGACAGGAAGGGCAAGGCAAAAGCAATTGCCGCTTCGACAATTGGGGTCCGTGATCGTCTTGGCTGTTGGTGACGGGCCTGCCGTTGACGAAATCCGGATTCACTAACGGAAAGTCATTCGTCGGTGTTTCCGCATGAGTTGCGGAAGTTCTCCCGGCCAGAGTGAGCGTTCCCCTGGAAAGTGCAAGCAAGAAGTATCTTTAATATTGAACAAAATATTAACAATATAATATATGATTGCAGACAATATTAAAATTGTCAATTCTTGATGATAATATGTCGCGACAGTACACTTACTAGTGCATAGTAAGGAGTATTGGCGTGTCTCGCGGGAGAAAATTGTTCATTGAAGAAGAGGTTCTTTATTTTGGCGGTAGAAAATATATAGCTGTTAGTGCTGAAAAATATGAATTAATATTTATCAATATAGTTATGTCAATTATATCAGTAATTTCAATGATTTGGCTCACATATTTGACGATAAAATTTTTTTCTTATGAGGTGGTCGCCGAATCAGGATTGTGGTTTGCGGCAATTTATGGCGCAATTTATGTGTGGAAAAGAGGTGTTTCTGTACAAATTTTTACGTTTTTGGCAATTTTGACAATAATTCTAAGAATATTGATGTTTTCAATTTCAGATAACTCTACGCTTCAAGCAGATTCACTCGCATATATGAAACTGGCTCATTCAATTATTGATAAAAAGGGTCTGGTTACAGGTGACGGCGTATATGGCGGAAATTTGCGATCCATGTATCCTCCTTTTTATCCTGTGATACTGGCTGGACTTGGCAAAATTGTTGGTCTTTCCCGCGAAGTTGTCCTGAGCGTCAATGTGATCACGGATTTGGTAAGCGCATACGTCATTTACAGGCTTGGCACCATGATTGGGCAGCGAGATCATGGAAGGATCGCTGCCGCTCTGTTCTTCATGTGGCCGGCCTTCATTCTTGCCGCGCCAATTCCTCAAAAGGAATCCCTTTCGACCTTGCTCGTATTGATGATCCTGTTGAGTTTTGTTTCCGTCGTAAAACAGCATGACAGACGCAAAATTTGGCCTGGCGCGGTTGGCTTGGGGGTCTCAACTGGATTGCTCGCCCTGACTCAGCCCGCCCTGGCCACGCTGCCTGCTTCCTTGGGAATTGTTCTGGCCATCCACCACGGATTTCGCCGAATTCTTGCCCTCGCGCTTCTTTCGATCCCTTTCGCGGTAATCGTAATGCTCCCTTGGTGGATCAGAAACTGGGAGTTGTTTCATAGCTTCGTGCCATTGACCACAAGTGCCGGTCATTCGATGATCTTGGCCGCTACGGGGGGCTGGGTATCGCCACCGCCAGAGGTGGCACTCCTCAACGAGCCGGAGCGCTCCAGCGCGATGGGCCGTGTCGCCATCGACATTATTCGCAGCGATCCTCTCAATTATCTCGCTAATTGTGCAAAGCGGGTTGCGCGGGCATTTGCTGTCGATGACTTCGGTTCGGCACGCTATCTTTCCGTTTCACCGCCTCTGCCAGATCACTTGCTTCGGCCTTTGCGCATGGTTGAACAACTTGCATACACTACGGTAACAATCCTGGCCGCGGCGCGCTATCGCCTGCGAGATCGCAATCTTCCAATCGATTGGCCGACCCTGTTCTTGGTGGCAGCCTTTTTGCACATCGCCATATTCGGAATCTGGTTCGAATTTGGCGTTCGCCACCGCTATTTTATGATGCCGGTGATGTTGTTAGTTGCAGCCAAGTCGATCAGCCAGTTGGCAGCGCGTGTGCGGGGTGGCCAGTGAGGCGACAGAGCCTGGCTTTTCGTCACTCCGCAGCGACCGCGAGTTCGGGTTCCGCAGCCTTGGCAGCCGCTCCCTTGGCCTTGTAGAAATGCAGCGCCCCGTCTTCCAGCTTGCCGTGGCGCATCAGTTTCTTGTCGGCGGTGTAATTGTGGTGGACGACCCAGGGATCAATATCGCCCTGCATCGGCACCAACCCCTTGGCACGCTGGATATAGCCGGAACTGAGGTTCATCATCCCGGTGTCATGTTCCTTCACGCCATGCGGCTCCGCCACCACAATCTCTGTCCCGCTATCGCGCATATGATTGAGCAGGCGGCAGACATATTCGCTGATCAGATCTGCCTTGAGTGTCCATGAGGCGTTGGAATAGCCGAAGGACGACGCCAAATTCGGCACGTCGCTGTACATGCAGCCCTTGTAGCTGAAAGTCTGGCCGATGCGGCGCGGCTGGCCGTCAATCAGCATTTCGACGCCGCTCATGATTTCCATCTTCAAGCCGGTAGCCGTAACGATGATGTCTGCCGCAAGCTCCTTGCCTGATTTGAGCAGGACGCCCGTCTCGGTGAAGCGGTCAATATGATCTGTCACCACTTCGGCCTTGCCGCTGCGGATTGCGGCAAACATGTCCGAGTCAGGCACAAGGCAAAGGCGCTGTTCCCACGGATTGTAGGTGGGGGTGAAATGCGTCGCCACGTCATACCCCTCGGGCAGTTCCTTTGTGACGATGTTGAGCAGGCGTTCGCGGTTTTTGGCCGGATGCTTCTGGGTGGAGTTATAGAAAAACGCCTGCATGTTGATGTTCTTCCAGCGCGTGATGCCATAGGCGATCTTGTCGGGAAGCAACTTGCGCAGCGTGTTGGCAAACTTGTCGCGCGCGGGGCGGGTGATGAACCAGGTGGGCGAACGCTGGAGCATCGTCACATGCTTCGCGCCACTGGAGGCCATCGCCGGGACAATCGTGACAGCGGTTGCGCCGCTGCCGATCACGACAACGTTCTTGCCCTGATAGTCAAGCGAGTCCGGCCAGAATTGCGGATGGAAGACCGGGCCTTTGAAGCTGTCGCGCCCGGCAAACTCCGGCTGATAGGGTTCGGAATAGCTGTAATAGCCAGTGCACATGAAAAGGAAGCGGCAGCGAATGGTCGTGTCGCCTTCGGGCGTGGTTATCGTCGCTGTCCAGCGGGCGGACGCACTGTCCCATTCGATCCGCTTTACGCGGTGGTTGTACCGAATCAGCGACTCTACGTCATATTCCTTTGCTGTCTCGTGCAGATAGCCAAGGATGGCGGGCGCATCGGCGATGCTTTTTTCGTGCGTCCAGGGTTTGAAGCGGAAGCCCAGCGTGTGCATGTCCGAATCAGAACGGATACCGGGATAAGTGAAGAGATCCCATGTGCCGCCGAGCCGCTCGCGCCCTTCAAGAATGGCAAAGCTGCGATCCGGGCTTTCCATTTTCAGATGGCAGGCCGCGCCGATGCCGGAAATGCCAGCACCCACGATCAATACGTCAAGTTCTTCGATTGCCATGGTCTTTTCCTCGCCTCGGGCAGAATGTTTGCCCTGATTGACCTGGTTGTCAATTGCCGCCCATCGTGGCTGCGCTGCGCAAAAAGGAAGCCATTTTCCTGTATGAGCCTGTGACGCTACGGTGTATGCGATTTTCATGGCAGACCATGATACTACCCCCCCCATCGCCCCCCTCGAAAATTTTGGCGAAATGGCGTCCGCTGCTGGTGCGGGATCGCTGACCGCATATCGCCATGCACTTGATGGCTGGGGCAAGTTGCTCGCCCCGCTGGCCAAGGCGGGCCGCGACAAGGTCAATCCGCGCGACAAGCGTTTTGCCGGTTCGGAGTGGGAACATCCGGTCTTCGATCTGATGCGGCAGGGCTATCAGGTGATGTCGGATTATATGCTGGGCGCCGCTGACGCGCTGGAAGATATGGATCCGTCGCAAAAGGCGCGCATGTCCTTTGCGATCCGGACGCTGGTGGAAGCGATGAGCCCGGCCAATTCGCCACTCACCAATCCCGTCGCGCTCGAGAAGGCGATAGAGACGCAGGGTCAGAGCCTGATGTCCGGCATGCAGCATTTCATGGATGATCTGAAGCGTGGCCAGATGACCCATACGGATCCCGGCGCTTTCCGGCTGGGCGAGAATATCGCCGCGACGCCGGGGAAGGTTGTGTATCAGACCCCGCTCTTCCAACTGGTGCAATATACGCCGTCAACCGGGAAGGTGCTTGAAACCCCGCTGGTCATCTTCCCGCCCTGGATCAACCGCTTTTACATTCTTGATCTGACGGCAGAAAAGAGCTTCATCAAATGGTGCGTCGATCAGGGGATCACGGTGTTCGTGGTGTCCTGGAAGTCAGCGGATGCCAGCATGGCAGACGTGATCTGGGACGATTATATCGCGTCGCAGATTGAAGCGATTGATACGATCCGTGACCTGCTGGATGTCGAAAGCGTGCATGCCATCGGCTATTGCGTGGCGGGTACGACACTGGCGGCGACGCTGTCTGTGCTCGCGGCAAAAGGCCGGGCGGACATTGTCAAATCGGCGACCTTCTTTACAGCGCAAGTCGATTTCACCCGCGCGGGTGAGTTGCTGAACTTCATCGACGATGATCAGATCAAGATGCTCGAAGCACTGGCGACCAATGGCTATTTCGATGGCCGCTATCTGGCGCTGACGTTCAACCTGCTGCGCGGCAAGGATCTGATCTGGAGCACGGTGGTATCCAATTATCTGCTGGGGCAGGATTATCCGGCGTTCGACCTGCTGCACTGGAATGGCGATGTCACCAACCTGCCTGCCAAGTGGCACCGCGCCTATCTGTGTGATCTCTACCGGGACAACAAGCTGGTAACGCCGGGCGCGATGTCCGCGCTGGGGGTGCCGATCGACCTGACGAAAGTGCAGACGCCCACCTATATCCAGGCCGGGCGGGAGGATCATATCGCGCCGCTCGAAAGCGTGTGGAAAATCAGGGATCATTTCAAGGGGCCGCTCAAGTTCCTGCTGGCGGGTTCGGGGCATATTGCGGGCGTGGTCAATCCGCCTTCGCTGCAGAAATACCAGTATTGGACGAATGACGCGCAAGTGGGTTCGCTTGATGAGTTCATCGCGGGCGCCACCGAAACCAAAGGCAGTTGGTGGCCGGACTGGCTGGTCTGGCTTCAGGATCATGGCACCAAGACGGTGAAGACCGAAGGCGCGCGGGTTCCTGGTGAAGGCAAGCTCCGCGCGCTGGAAGCCGCGCCGGGGAGCTATGTGAAGACGCGGTAAGGGCAGGCAGGCGGTCTGCTGGCTCGTCATCACAGCCGCTTTCCCGGCGGGGCGCTTATTTTGCGCGCCCCATTTTTCGGAAAGTCACACTAAAGTCTCACCTGAACCGTCGCATCGGGAAGGGCGGCTACGACCGCAAAAGCAAATATTTTTGCACCACAGAATGCGGTGCAGCGACACCGCCTGTACCACACGCGATCCGACAAACGGACAATTTCACCGAGCGCAATTGTGCAGCCATAATGAGGAACATTACAAGAACTGGCAATGTTTGTCAAGCCATTTCGGGGCGCTGGAGGGGGCACATCATTGTCCCCTTATCCCGCTTCTGTCTGACGGCACTTGTGTCGCCGGTTCTTCCGCCGGGAATTTACGCTTTCAGCACTGCAGCCATCGAAACCCCGAAGGGCATCGGCACGCGACCGATCAGGTGGCGTTCCAGCCCGAACAGGCCAGTGAACAGGGCGTTGAGTGGTGCCGCCGGCTGTGCGTCATCCGCGTCTTCCCGCCCCGTCAGCTTGCCAAGCAGGCGGAAGCCTGCGGCCAGCGGGAACAGCACGGAGTTGAAGTGCGTCAGTATCTCCACTTTCAGCCCCGCCTGATCCGCTACCTTGCGGAGCGTGGCAGGATTGTAACGCCGGAAATGGTGATGGACGGTGTCGTGCGCGCTCCACATCCATTCATTGGCAGGCACGGTCAGCAGGATGCGGCCGCCGGTTTTCAGCTTGCCGGCGATGCCGGTCAGCGCGGCATGATCATCCCCGATATGTTCAAGCACGTCGAGCAAGGCGATCAGGTCATAATGGGCATCAGGCACGCCTGGCAGATCGGGCAGGGGCGCGTCACCCACGGGGTGGCCCAGCCGTTCGCTGGCGATGGCGCGGGCAGGGGCGTCAATTTCCAGCGCGTCCACATGGCCGAACGCTTTGAGCACCGGAAAATTATGTCCCGTGCCACAGCCAATTTCCAGAATCCGGGCATCCTTGGGCGGTTTGATCTCGCGGCCGATCAGATCTGAAAGGATCCGCCGCCGCGCGACATACCACCAATGCGTCTGGTCCAGCGCCGCCATGCGATCAAATATGATGCGTTCCACAGGTCAGGATTCCTTGATCACATCGCCGACGGTCTGGCGGACGATGTAGAGCGGGCGCTGCTTGGTCTCGATCAGGATGCGTCCGACATATTCTCCCAGCACCCCAAGCGAAATGAGCTGCAGGCCGCCAAAGAACAGGATGGCTGTCATCAGGGAAGCATAGCCCGGCGCTTCAACGCCCGTCACGATGGTGTGGATGATGATGTAGAGCGCATAGACGAAAGAGAGCAGGGCGACGACAACCCCGATATAGCTCCACACCCGCAACGGCAGGGTTGAAGCCGAAGTGATGCCATCCAGCGCAAAGCGCCACAATTTCCAGTAGTTGAACTTGGTGGTGCCCACAGTGCGTTCCACCCGGTCATATTCCACCGCTGTCTGGGTGAAGCCGCTCCAGGCGAACAGGCCCTTCATGAAGCGGTTGCGTTCCGGCATCTGGCGGATGACGTCCACCACCTTGCGATCCAAAAGGCGGAAATCGCCCGCATGTTCGGGGATCTTGTCGGACGAGAGCCAGTTGTGTGCGCGGTAATAGAGATCAGCGGTCAGGCGCTTGGGCAGGGAATCCGATTGCCGGTTGCGGCGGACGCCATACACAACCTCGCTGCCTCCCCGCCACGCGGTCACCATGTCGGCAATCACTTCGGGCGGGTCTTGCAGATCCACATCAATCGGGATCACCGCGCTGCCATGCGCATAGTCCAGCCCGGCGGACAGCGCGGATTCCTTGCCGAAATTGCGGGAGAAACTGACGGCGCGGATACGATTGTCTTTCGCATTGGCGGCAATGATCGCGGGCATTGTGGCGTCAGTCGAGCCATCATCGACAAACAGGATTTCCCAGGCACGGGCCGCAGGATCATCAAGCGCGTCAAGGATCGGCACCACGCGCGCCACAAAGGGGGTGATCGTGTCTTCTTCGTCCTTGACGGGCACGAGGATGGTCAGAACTGGTCTGGTGATTGTCATTGCGGCCCCATGGCACAAGTTTCCCGGAATATGGTCAACGATTTTCTACCCGAACACCCATTTTCGGTTGAGCGTGAACACAAGCAGCGGGGTGAGGCCAAGCGCAAGCGGGTAGGGCGCCCAAAGGGGCAGTTCCAGCATTCGCACCAGCAGCCATACCCAGAAACTGTTCAGGCTGAAGCTGATCAGCGAGACAATGACAAAGCGACCGCCTGTGCGGGCGATATTGTCGCGCGTGCCGTGTCCGCGAAAGCTCCACTGGCTGTGGACGATATAGCCCACCAGCATGGCCGCCATGAAACCCAGGGCCCAGGCGAGGTTGGGATCAATCGCAAACCGCGCCGCGCCGACATGATAAACGCCGATATTCACGATACTCGCCAACCCGCCCGTCAGTGCATAGCGCACCAGTTGGCCGATCAGCGTCCGGAAATCCTCATTTTGCAATCGCTTCACATCTGTCCCTTACTTGGCACCGGGCGGGCAAGCCTTTAAGGCCGCAGCGACGCGAAGGGAACACTATATGGGCGACACAGGGGACGACGCATTTTCGCGGCACTGGAAGCGATGGCTGTTCCTGTTGTGGCTCATCTCGGTCGTGGGGCTTGTTGCCAATAAATGGACGGCGATCCACTGGTTCACGCTGGGTGATACGGATGACAATATGCGCCTGATGCAAGTGCGGGCGTTGTTGCACGGGCAGGACTGGTACGATCTGCGGCAATACCGGTTGAACCCGCCTGTGGGTGCCGATATCCATTGGTCTCGGTTGGTTGACCTTCCCATTGCCGGGATCATCCTTGCAACACGGCCTTTTGTTGACGGCGCGGTGGCGGAGAAGATTGCGGTGGCCCTGGCACCGATCCTTCCGCTTGGCATTGCCTTTGCCGGGCTGGGGCTGACCGTCCGGCGGCTGGTGGCGCCGGCTTCTTTCATTGTGGCAGCCGGAATCCTGCTTTCGGCCAATATCGTGCTGATCATGTTCATGCCGCTGCGGATCGATCATCATGGCTGGCAACTGGCGCTGCTGACGGTCAACATGGCTGGACTTGCCGATCCAAAGCCCGCGCGCGGGGGCGTCACTGTCGGCGTGGCGACGGCGCTTTCGCTGATCATCGGGCTGGAAATGCTGCCCTGGCTGGCGGTCAGCGGGGCCGCCGTGGCGCTGAGGTGGATCATTGACCGGGCCGAGGCGCCCCGCCTGCGGGGTTATGGCGCGGCGCTTGCGGGAGGCACCGGCGCGGGTTTCCTGATTTTTGCGTCCTATGCCAACCGGGCCGCACGTTGTGACGCGCTGACGCCTGTATGGCTGTCGGTGATGGTGCTCGCAGGCGCGCTTGTGTTTGCCCTGTCGCTTGCGCGGGCGGAAAAGGCAGGAACGCGGCTGGCGGTGGCGGCTGTTGCGGGCGCCATCGTGATGGCGTTCTTCGTGCTGGCCTGGCCCGATTGCCTTGGCCGCCCGGAACAGGTGTCGCCCGAGCTTGAGCGGTTGTGGCTGAACAATATCAAGGAAGCGCGCCCGCTCGACACCCAAAGCTGGACGGTCATCATATCCGTATCCACGCTGCTGATCGGCCTGATCGGAAACCTCTGGGCGATGAAGCGGGATTGGGGATCCACGCGCGGCGCGGCCTGGGCAGCGCTTGCCTTGTTGTCCATTGCTTCGGCGCTGCTTCTTTTGTGGCAGACAAGAGTGGCTGCCGCAGCCGTGGTATTCGCCATTCCCGGTGCGACGGCGCTGGGCTGGGCGATATTGCCGCGCTTGCGGGCCAGCCCCAATGTGCTGGTGCGCACCTTTGGCGTGGTCGCTGCCTTTTTGGCCGTGTCGGGATTGTGGGCGCAGTTCGTGGCGGGGATGATCCCCAATTCGATGATCGTCACGCCAAATTCGAAACTTGTCAGCAAGGCCAATTCGACCTGCCCGACCATCCCTTCGCTGGCGCCGATCGGGCGGCTGCCCAGAGCGACAATCTTCACCTTTGTCGATATCAGCCCGCGCCTGATCACGCTCACCCATCATGATGCGATCGCCGGGCCCTATCACCGCAATGGCGATGCGATACTCGACGTCCAGCACGCATTCCGGGGCACGGCGGACAATGCCCATACAATCATCAAGCGGCACGGCGCGACGTTGTTGCTGATCTGCCCCAACCTGTCAGAATCCACCATCTATGCGGTGCAGAATCCCAGGGGCTTTTACGCGCAGTTGATGAAAGGGCAGGTGCCGGCCTGGCTTGTGCCAATGCCCCTGCCGCAGGGATCGCCCTTCCGGCTATGGCGCGTGCTGCCCTGATCGCGTTGTGCATTGGGCAGGCCCTGCCTATGCTTGCCCTCTGACCGATAGGGAGCGACCAAGATGCTGAAAGTCCTGCGTGTGCCAGAGAAGCTGTTCTCGGTCGTGATGTGGCTCGTCTCGCTGGTGTTTGCCGGCTTCCTGATGGGGCTGGGCCAGCTTGTTATTGGCGATCTGCCATTGGCCTCTGCGCCGCCGGAAATCAGCCAGTTCATTGATCCGGCAAAGCTGAACGCGGTTGAAGTGGAACGTGTCCAGCTTCAGGCGGCGCGTGATGCGCTCGCCCCGCGCGCAGACGCGGCCCAGCTCAAGACCGATACGGCCCGTAACGAATATGATGCGGCCAAGCAGCAATATGATAACTGGATTTCCACGCGGAACGCGACGACCGATCCCAAACAGGATCCCGAAGTCATCCGCCGCACGCAACAGCTTGACGGCTTGTCCCAGGCGGTGCGCGAAACCGAAAAGGCCAGTGAGGCGATTGCCGCCGAACGGCTCCAGATCGATCAGGCGAGTGATGCCAATTCCGGCAAGCGTCTGGCGTTGGAAGATGGTGCGCGCGGCCCGTATAAGGCGGCGGAATTCAAATCCGAAATGCTGGTGTTCGGCCTGCGCCTGCTGGTGACGCTGCCGCTGCTCGTGCTGGCTGGCTGGTTCGTCCTGAAACAGCGCAAGAGCGATTACTGGCCACTCATGCGCGGCTTTGTGATCTTTGCCCTCTATGCCTTCTTCTTCGAACTTGTGCCCTATCTGCCCAGTTATGGCGGCTATATCCGCTACATTGTCGGGATCGGGCTGACGATTGTCGCGGGGCATTACACAATCAAGTGGATGCGGCATTATCTGGCGAACCGCGTGGTGGCAGAGCAGCAGGCAGAGGTCGAGCGCAAACAGTCGATCCGGTATGAGGATGCGCTCAAGAAAATGAGTGCAGGCGTTTGCCCGGGCTGCGAACGGCCAGTTTCGACAACCGGGGACGTGCTGGCCGACTTTTGCGTGCATTGCGGCATGAACCTGTTCGATCATTGTCGCGCGTGCGACACCCGCAAACTGTCCTTCTTCCACTATTGCATGAAGTGCGGCACGCCCAGTGGAACAGGTGATGACAAATCTGCGCCGGTTGCCGTCAGCCCGACGTAGCGATCAGCCCGGCATTGCCCTTGTCGGGATATTTGGGTGTGCATTGCCGGTAATATTCAGAGACTTTGGCCATGTCCTTTTCATAATCGCCCGTCGGCCAGATGGCAGGCCCCAGCCCGCCACGCTTTTTGGCATAATCCATAAGGCCGCACACCATTGGCACACCGGCACCAAGCGCAATGTGATAAAAGCCGGTCTTCCACTGGCGGACTTTCCCGCGCGTGCCTTCCGGGGCAATGGTGAGCATGAACGTATCGCGCTTTTTGAATTCGGCGATCATCTGATCGACCATGTTGTTCGATTTTGACCGGTCCACCGGAATGCCACCCAGATCGCGCATGAACCGCGCAAACGGCCAGCGGAACAGCTTGTCCTTGCCCATGAAGCTCAGTGGCAGATCCAGCTTGTCGGCAAGCCCGAGAAAATACAGAAAGTCCCAGTTGCTGGTGTGTGGCGCGGCGATGATCACAAATTTGCGCTCAGCCGGGATGATCCGCTCTTCCGTCCAGCCCTGACGCGCATACCAGCGCCGCACCCAATTGCGGAACGCGCGGGCCGCCAGCCCCGGCACAGCCTCTTCCATCTGTCTCTCCCCTGTTTCCCGCATCTTAGGGGCAGGTTTTCAGCGCTGCAAATCGTGATTGACAGGAAGACGGATGCGTGATGTGATACCATAACAATTCAATGGAGGAGAGCATCATGCGCCATCAGATCCCGGCCTTCGCCGCGCATCAGCCCATGGCTGACATCAACACCACGCCGATGATCGATGTTCTGCTGGTGCTGATGATCATGCTGATGCTGTCATTGCCAATGCCGACGCACAAATTGCCGGTCGATCTGCCCGCTGGCGCAAACGCAGGGAAGCCGCCGGTGACGCACAGGCTGGTGCTGGACGCGCAAGGGCGGTTGTCATGGGATGGTGTGTCGATTGGCAACACGGAACTGGCGTCACGCCTGTCAGCCATGGCGAAGGATCCGGCGAGACCCGTACTGCAGATGCAGTCCGATGCGGCAACACCCTATATCCGGTTTGATGAAGCCCTGATGGCTGTGCGCCGCGCCGGAATCAGCCAGATCGGCTTTGTCGGCAACGAGGCATTCCGCGGGCTATAGCGCGTCGAGCGCCTTCTCGGCGGCTTCAACCTGCTCGGGCGTGACTTGCGCGCCACTGGCATCCATCACTGCGGTTGCATTGTCCGCATCGGGCGAAGCGACCGAACTGGTGGCGACATCATAGGCGAACCATAAAATGCCCGCTGACCAGAGCAGCGCCATCCAGCGGCTTCTGAAAATGGAAGAGGTGCGGAACGGAAACATAAAGCAACATTACGCTGCAAACGTTAATGGTTCCGCACCCCGATCAGTTAGCGACAGCGACGCTTGCTGGCGACTTCACGGCCAAGCAGGGCACCGGCAGCGGCGCCAAGTACCGTACCCGTGGTACGCTCGCCGCGCGTGTCAATGGCACGACCGGCAAGACCGCCTGCGGCTGCCCCGATGATCAGGCCCACTGTGCCATCGGATTTGCGACAATATGTGCGGCCGTCCTTGCCGCGCCATTCGCTGTAACGATAATGCTTGCGCGCTTCAGCCGGGGTGGCTGACGCGAGAATGGCAGGGGCGATCATCGCTGCGGCGACCGCAAAGGTTGTAAACTTACGCATAAAAACTCCTTTTGTTTGACCGGGTTATCCTAAACGTTTGAAAATGAATGCCGCTTGGCCGGTTTTGGGCGTCCATCGCTGGGAAGGCTCGCTTCATCCCGTAACATGCGAGTCTTGCCCTCACTTTCCCTTGCTGTCGATTTCGGCTAACCCCGGTTTCGATGCTGACGCTGCCCAACCTCCTCACGCTGTCACGGATCGTTACCGTTCCCGTGCTTGTTGCCTTGCTCTGGTATCCGGGGTGGGAACCGGGCTGGCTGGCTGGCTTCGCATTATACTGCCTTATGGGCATCACTGACTATTTCGACGGATATCTTGCCCGCGCGCAGGGCGCGGTTTCGCGGCTTGGCCAGTTTCTGGATCCGATTGCCGACAAGATCATGATTGCGGCCGTCATCCTGATGCTGGTCGGTACGCGGCATGATGCGGCATCGATCACGGGGATTCACCTGATTCCCGCGCTTGTCATCCTGCTGCGCGAGATCACGGTATCGGGCCTGCGCGAGTTCCTGGCCGGATTGCAGGTTTCTGTGCCCGTGTCCCAACTGGCCAAGTGGAAAACAACATTGCAACTCATTTCCCTGGGGGCTTTGATCCTTGCGGGCGGCTTGCCGCTGCAAATCTGGATTCGCGAAGTGGGGATTGTCTCGCTTTGGGTTGCGGCAGGCCTGACCGTCATTACCGGTTGGGATTATCTGCGTGTCGGCCTGAAGCATATGGACTGAACATGGCCGTGACGTTGCTTTTCTTCGCCCGGGTGCGCGAAGCCATCGGCCATGCCAGCGAACAGATTGACCTGCCTGACGATGTGACAACCCCGGCCGATCTTGCCGGATGGCTCGCCACGCGCGGACCTGGCTATGCGGCCGCGTTTGCCGATCCGTCGCGGCTGCGGTGTGCTGTTGACCAGGCCATGGTGGCAATGGATGGGCCTTTAGGACAACCCCTTGAAATTGCTTTCTTTCCTCCGGTGACAGGGGGATGATCCGCGATATCCGCATACAGGCTGTGGCTTTTGATCCGGGTGCCGAACTGGCGCGGCTGGAAGGAGACGGGGTTGGCGCGGTGGCAAGCTTTACCGGCCTGGTGCGACTTGATGGCGGATTGGTGTCTCTCTCGCTCGAACACTATCCCGGCATGACGGAAGCGGCGCTTGGTGCGCTGGCTGACGAAGCGGCCACGCGCTGGGCCCTGACGGGCGTGATACTCGTTCACCGGGTCGGCACACTGGCAGTGGGGGAGCGTATTGTTCTTGTCGCTACGGCGTCGGCGCACCGTGCCGCCGCGCTGGAAGCCTGCGCTTTCCTGATCGACCGGCTCAAGACCGACGCGCCCTTCTGGAAGAAGGAAGCCTTTGCCGATGGCCGCGAAGCCTGGGTGGACGCCCGGTGCAGCGACAATGCCGCCGCTGCCCGCTGGGACTAACCTGTCGCCCGGCGCAACACATCGGCCAGTAACTGGAATTCCTTCCCCCTTGGACTGGCCCTGCGCCAGACAAGTGCAATCGCACGGGTCGGGTGATCCGCATCCAGAGGCCGCGTCACGACCCCGGTGCCGGTAAGAATGTCTGCATCGATCGCCATTTCGGGAATGATCGTTACGCCCAGTCCATTATCCACCATCTGGACAAGCGTGTGGAGCGATGTGCCCATCATCGTTGCCGATGCGCGCAGTTCGGGCCGGTTGCAGGCCGATAGCGCGTGATCTTTCAGGCAATGGCCGTCTTCCAGCAGCAGCAAACGGTTTTCGTCAATCATGTCTGGCCGCACGCTGGCAGGCGGATTCTCGTTGCCGGGATAGGCAACGAACAGGCGGTCGTCGAACAGCGTTTCGGATTCCACATCGCCACACCCAAAGGGCAGGGCAAGCAACACGCAATCCGCACGCCCGTGATTGAGGGACTCGCAGGCCGCGGTGCTGGTTTCCTCACGCAGGTACAGCTTCAGTTCGGGCCAGTCGCGGCGCAGTTTGGGCAGGATTCGCGGCAGAAGAAAGGGCGCGATGGTCGGGATCACACTCATCCGCAGCTCGCCTGTAAGGGGCTTTCCCGATGCGCGCACCATATCGCCCAGTTCTTCGGCTTCACGCACCACGCGTCGTGCCTTTTCGGCGATCCTGTCGCCCAGCGCGGTGAAGCGCACGACCCGGCGGTTACGTTCGACAAGCGTGACGCCGATCAATGATTCCAGTTCGCGCAATCCGGCTGACAGGGTGGATTGGGTGACGAAGCAGGCATCCGCCGCCCGTCCGAAATGGCCATGTTCCTGAAGCGCCACAAGATATTGCAGTTGCTTCAGGGTGGGAAGGAAGGTGCTCATGCCATCGCTCTACTCAATCGTCTGGCGATTGTTAATCGATTCTCTGTGTCACGTCAGCATGGGGCCGGGGTGCAACTGCCACTTTTTATAAACCACGCCACCCTCTGGAAATTCGTGAACCATTCGCCTACATTGTCTTCAGCAAGAGGTGGAAAGACCCAAATATGTTTGATGCCTTGGTCGCCTATCTGGATTCAGTGAAGGCGCGTGATCCAGCGCCGCGGTCGCGCTGGGAAATATTGATCTATCCCGGCGTCTGGGCGCTGGGGCTGCACCGCGTTGCGCACTGGCTGTTCGTTGCCGATCTCTTTTTCTTCGCACGGGTGGTGAATCACCTGTCGCGCTTCCTGACCGGAATCGACATTCATCCCGGCGCGACGATCGGGCGGAATTTCTTCATCGATCACGGCTTTGTCGTGATTGGCGAAACCGCGCAGATTGGCGACGATGTTACGATTTATCAGTGTGTCACGCTGGGCGGCACCAGCCCGGACGACGGTGTGGGCGGCAAACGCCACCCCACGCTGATGGATGGCGTGATTATCGGATCGGGCGCGCAGGTGCTCGGGCCCATCACCCTGGGTGAGCGCTCAAGGGTCGGGGCGAATTCGGTTGTTACCAAGGATGTGCCAGAGGGTGCCACGATGGTTGGCATACCGGCGCGGCAGACTCTGGTTGAAGCCAAGGATTATCAGAAGGATTTCGTACCTTATGGCACCCCGTGCAGCGAACGGTTTGATCCCGCGACGCAGCAACTGGAAATCATGAAGTGCGAAATTGAACAGATGCAGAAGCGTCTGCTCGAGCTCGCGGCTGCCCGGGAAGAGGATAAGGTGCCCGCCAAGGCAGGCGGGAAGCGCGCCTGATGGGGGAGGTGGCGCCATTCCCCGTTCGCGGCGCCACCCAGACAGTTTTCAACCGCGTTGAGCTGACTCGCATTCTCGATCTTTACGGCCGCATGGTGGCGGCGGGTCACTGGCGCGATTACGCGATTGTGATGGAACGGGATATCGCGGTTTTCAGCGCCTTTCGCCGCGCAACCGAACGCCCGGAAATCAGAATTGAAAAGCGCCCGGCGCTGGCACAGCGGCAAGGCATATGGGCGCTGGTTGGTGAAGCCGGAGCCGTGCTCAAACGGGGACACGAACTTGGGCCGGTGCTTGCGCCTGTCGAACGGCGGTTGATGAAACTGGTTTCGGGAGGCGATTAGAGCCTCCCGAAACCCGGTAAGTTAAGCGATCACGCGGCGTGCGCGATGGTGGGGAGCTTGCCCCCCAGCGTGCCCGGCAAACGCCCTACCACCATTGCCCGCACATTGTGCCAGAAGGCAGACAGCATCAGCAGTGCGGATCCGATCACGAAAGCGGCCAGAGCCACATTCAGGCTGATCGCGCCGAATTCACGGAACAGGGCAATAATCGCGTAGATGACATAGCCCAGCGCAGAGACGAGCAGGGCGCGGCGGTCAATCGCCAGGGCGACGAGCCCCATCGCCACATACAGGGCCACCACGACCAGCGCTTCGGCTATCGTCGGGTTGCCGTCGATCAGGCCCATCATGTGGAAAACGGGATGGACGATCAGCGGTGCGGCCAGCAAGTGCAGCCAGAACGCAACGTCTGAACGCCGCGTGGTGCGGCCCGTGTCGCTCATGTCCCAGCGCATGGCAAAGGCGAAGACGCCAAGCCCCAGCAGGAACAGGGCAGGGTAGATGACGGTTTCGATCTTCGGCACAGCCGCCATGACCAGCAAGGCGACCACACCGACGGCCGTCGCAGCACCTGCGGCGATGGTGATTGGCACCTGAAACCGGCGCCAGTGGAACCATGCGGCGACGCCCGCCCCGGCTGCGCTGACGGCCATCAGGATGGCCCCCACCTGATCGCCTTCCGAAACGTTACCGTCCTGGATCAGGGTGGTGGCAAGCGTTGCAAACACACCGCCCACAAAGGCGAGCAGAAAGACGATGCTTGGCAACGCCATACGGCGCACGCGGGTGAAATATTCCGCCAGCCCCCAGGCTGCCGCGGCTACAAAGGTGCCGCCGACGGCGGGGTGAACTTCCCCACCAATCCAGCCGGCGCCGACGAGCAGAAGCACGCCGGCAATCGCCACGAAAATATCGTTGAAGCCGGTAAGCAGGCGGAAGTTTTCTTCGTCCACGGCCGGGCTGTGGCGGCGGGTGGCCACATGGTTGCGAAGCGCCGTCGCCGCTTCGGCGCTGATTGCACCTGCGGAAACGGCGGCTTCCAGATCACTGTCAGAGTACATGATTTCTCTCCTTCTGGCGGGAGAGTAACACAGGTGTATTGCTGATGCAACACAGTAAAGCGGCTTCCCTGATCAGCCGCCCTGCATCAGCTTCAGGACGGCCATTGACTGTTCCGAACCTGACGCGGGGACGGTTTCGCCGGTGCGGTCGCTGATTTCAGCCCAGTGCGCCGCCACGCCTTCGGGTGTGCGCTGATCCTCTGGCAGGAGGATGCCGTGTGTCAGCGTGACGTTAGCGGTGTGGAAGAAGCCCGCACCCGCGCCCATGATCACATTGGACGGCGCGTCTTCAGACACAAGATACAGGGCAGCGGGAACCACGTTGACCGGATCGAACGCCTTGAAGGCTTCGGGCGGCAAAATATCTTCGGTCATCCGGGTTCCGGCGATGGGTGCGAGCGAATTGACGCGCACATTGTTCTTCGCCCCTTCCAGATAAAGCGATTTGGTGAACCCGGCGAGGCCCAGCTTGGCCGCGCCATAATTTGTCTGCCCGAAATTGCCGTAAAGCCCGGTCGAGGATGCGGTCATCAGGATGCGGCCATAATTCTGCTCGCGCATCGTATCCCACACGGCCTTGGTGCAGTTGGCCGATCCCATCAGATGGACTTTGACCACCAGTTCGAAATCGGCGATTTCCATTTTGGCAAAGCTCTTGTCGCGCAGGATGCCGGCATTGTTGATCAGCACATGCACGCCGCCCCAGGTTTCCCTGGTCTTGGCAACCATTTCCACCATCTGGTCATATTCGGTCACGCTGCCGCCATTGGACATGGCTTCACCGCCCAGGGCCTTGATCTCCTCGACAACCTTCAGCGCGGCGTCAGAATGGCCAGTGCCGTCGCGCGATCCGCCCAGATCGTTGACAACCACCTTTGCGCCGCGTCGTGCCAGTTCAAGCGCATATTCGCGGCCAAGCCCGCCGCCTGCACCTGTGACAATGGCAACGCGATCCTTGAAACTTATGGTCATGGGCAGTCCTTTTCTGCAAAGCGCTAAAATTCTGGCGCGCTTCGTAACGATTGGCGGCGGGTGTGCAAGCGTCTCTTTGCCGCCGCTACGGCAGGCTGGTGTCGATCAAACAGCGTTAACGCTCTCGACAATCGGGCGGGCCTGCGACTATGCCTAGGTTCGGGTAAGAGTGCGGGAACCAGTGCATGCAGGATGTGGACAGCGAAAGCGGCAACGCGGCAAACCGGCGCAAGGTTCTGATGCTGGGTGCGGTGGGTGCATCGGCTGTTCTTACCATCCGGCCCGCGCTGGCGCAGGCGACAGGTTCAGTGCTCAACTGTCAGATTCCCGTGCCCGATCCCGCCCGGTCCGGGCAATATGTGGCAGCGGATGGAACGCTGGTGGCACCCGGAACGCCAGGCGCATTCCCCGCTGCGGGCCGTCCTTTTACGGGTGAGGAAGTGAAACGCGCGCTTGCCGGCAGCAGCCTGCCGGGAACCACCTATTCACAAAGCCAGGCCTATCTGAACTATATCCGCCGCCTGCAAACCGGGCAGAGTGGCTTTACCTGCTACGCATCGCTGCAGATGCCTGGCCGCTGAGGCGGCGGCGTGGAAGAGACGCGCTGGCGCGCCGCCGATCCTGCCACGTTACGTGCCGTCGGGTTTGAGGGGCTGACAGCCTTTTACCACCGGCCTTCCGGGCAGACACATCTGGTGACAGAACCGGTGCCGGAAATCCTGGCCGCGCTGGCCGGCAGGGCCTTGGGGCTTGAAGCGATCCTGGCTGCCCTGGGCCTTGATCATGAGGTTTCAGGTGAAGCCGACGCACTGGCAGCGCGCCTTCATGAACTCGCTGAAACCGGCCTGGTCGCGCCGATATGAAGCACAGCATCACCCTTGGTATCGGCCCCCGGCTGTTTCGCGTCGGCAGCGATTGGCGTGGGCCGATTGCGGCGCTTCAGGCGCTCTATGGTGCCTATCCGCATCCGGATGGGCAACGGGGTGCCATCCCGCACTTCACCGTGCGACTGGAGGCGGAGCACTGGTGGCGGCGCCATCTTCGGCCCTCTCTTGCCATCCGGGGGGATTACACCCTGCCGGAAGCCATTCCCGTCTCACTCTCTCACGGCCTGCTCGCTGCCGAAATGGCGATGAACCTGCAGATGGCGCTGGGGGAGCGGCGCTTTCTGTTGCTCCATGCCGCCACGGTAGAGAAGGATGGCCGGGCGTTGATCCTGACAGGGGAATCCGGTTCCGGAAAATCCACGCTGTCGGCGTTGCTGATGGCCAAGGGCTGGCGGTTCATGGGCGATGAGTTTGCCTTGATCGACCCGCGAACCGGCCTGGCGCATCCCTTTCCAAGGCCGGTCAGCCTGAAGAATGCCAGCATCGCGGTGATGCAGACTGCATGGCCCAAGGCGCAGTTCGGGCCCTTGCTGACAGGCACGCCCAAAGGGGATATCCGGCATCTTGTGCCGGATACGCGGGCGCTCGCGGCGATGCATGATCCAGCGAAACCTGCGCTGATTCTGTTTCCCACCTTTGGCCCGGCAAACGCCGTGCGGCCCGTGGGGCAGGGGGAAGCGTTTGTCCGCCTGACCCAGGCCTCGACCAACTATGTGGCGCTGGGAGAGCCGGGCTTCGACGCGCTGACGGGATTGGTGGCAGGTGTTCCGGCGCAGGCCATAGACTATCCGGATACGGCGACCGGCGTGAAACTGGTCGAAAGACTCTGGGCACAAACCGCATGATTGACGGACGTCTCCTCTCCCGGGTGCTGGGCGATCCCCCCTATGCGCTGACGCTGGATGCGCGAGGCTGGACGGCGTTGCTGGCCATCGCGCACGCCGAAAGGCTGGCAGGCAGCCTTGCCGTGCGACTGGACGGTCTCCCGATTCCCGAAACCGCACGAGACGTGCTGGATGCTGCGCGCACCAATGCCGAAGCCAGTCGAAAGACAGCGCTCTGGGAAGCCGAAATGGCGCGTCGCGCACTGGCACCTCTGGGTATTCCGGTGATCCTGCTCAAGGGGACGGCGTTTGTAGCAGCAGGGCTCGATGCCGGGCGCGGGCGGATGATTGGCGATCTCGATATCCTTGTGCCGCGCGACCGGCTGGGCGAGGCGGAGGGCGCGCTGCTGGCTGCGGGCTGGGAATGGGTGAAGCCTGATCCCTATGACGACGCCTATTACCGTCGGCACATGCACGAACTGCCCCCACTGATCCACCGCGCCCGGGACAGGATGATTGATGTGCATCACACGATCCTGCCGCTGACAGCGCGGGTGACGCCGGATGCCGGGGCGCTGGTGGCGGGGGCGGTGGCCTTGAAGCCCCTCCCCTTCAGGGGAGGGGTTGGGGTGGGGAGTGTCACTCCCACCAACGAGAGTCGGACAATCCCCACCCCCAACCCCTCCCCTGAAGGGGAGGGGCTTATGACCCTCTCCCCCGAAGATATGCTGATCCATGCTGCCGCCCATCTGCTGGCCGACGGCGATCTGGCGGGTGGCCTGCGCAATCTGTGGGATATTGACCGGCTGGTTCGCGAACATGCCGAGGAGGACGGCTACTGGCAGCGCCTCGTGGAACGCGCGCGGCTGCACGGGCTGGTGCCGCATGTCTCGCGCGCGCTGCGGCTGGCGCATCACCTGTTCGATACGCCGGTTGATCCGTTTCTGGCCTATTATGCCCGGCGCGGAGACATTTTCTACATGGGCCGCCTGCTGGCGCGCAATGGCTGGGGGCAGGAAACGCGCACGCTTTTGCGGTTGGCTTTCTATGTCCGCTCCCACTGGCTGCGGATGCCGCCGCTAATGCTGGTGCGGCATTTATGGGTGAAGTGGCGAAAAGATCAGGGGTGACGAACAGGCGGTACCATCGCATGCGCCAGCCTGACAAAAGGCTTGTCAAACGTTGCCATCCACTCGCACTGTCCGGCAAGTGCCAAATGCAAAGCATCTGCGAAGTCCATCCCTTCGGCCATGTTTGACAGTGCCGCCGATACCGCATCCGCGCGCTCGAACGTCACCTGTTCCATCCCGGACAGAATGGCAAAGGCATCCAGAATTGCTGCCCTTGGATGACGATAAACCCGCCGGAGAACCCATTCGAGTTCCAGGGCAACCGAAATCGGGATGAACACCATGTTCGCTGCCAGAAGGTTTCGCGCCTGCATGACCTGCGCGGGATCATCATCCTGAGTCAGCCGAACCAGAATGTTCGTATCGAGTGCTACCATTTCCCGTCACGCTGTTCCTGTGCAAAGCTCTCATCAAGCCGACGTTCGATCTCCGCATCGGATAGCGGCGGCCCGCTATATTTCATGCAGCCAACCAGATCGTCGATCGTATAGCGCTTCTTCGGCTGTTCAACACGCAAGGCTATTCCGTCGGGAATATCCTCAATCACAAACTTTGTGCCTGCGGGCCAGTGCTTGCGCTCACGAACCGATTTTGGCAGCACAACCTGCCCTTTTGTCGAGAGCGTCGTTCTATCGGTTTGCAGCGCCGCCATGACTCTTTTCCTTCGTGGTAAGATCATGGGTAAGATAAAGGTCGGTTGCGCAAGAATCAACCCAGCCGTCGCAGCGCCGGAACCAGTTCATCAAAATGATCTATCACCGCATCAGCAGCCAGTGTTTCCACTGGCTGCATCAGGAAGCCGAAGCTGACGGCGATCCCGGGGATGGCTGCGGCTTTGGCCGCATCAATATCAAACGAAGAGTCGCCCACGAACGCCGCGCGTCCGCCACCGGAACGGGCAATCATTTCGTGGATCAGATCCGGCGCGGGCTTGGCGCGGCCAGGGCCAAGGCTGTCTCCGCCGAGAAAGGCCGGGAAGCGATCCCGCAGGCCGAGTTCGCGGAACAATATATCCGCCAGCCTCTCCAGCTTGTTGGTGACGAGCGCAGGCTTCACGCCCATGTCTTCCAGGGCGTCGAGCATTGCCAGCGCCCCTGGGAAAGGGGCGGAATGGACGGCAATGTTTGCTTCATAGTAAGTGAGAAAGGCAGAGAACATCGTCTCAAACTGCGCCTCGCCCACCGGCCCGCTGCCGCCAAGCGTGATGCCTTTTTCCAGCATCCGCCGCGCGCCAGCACCAATGGCAGAGCGGATGTGCTCCGGCGTCAGCGGCGGAATATCAGCCTGCGCCAGCGCATGATTGCAGGCAAGGCGCAAATCCTCCGACGTATCAATCAGCGTGCCATCAAGATCGAAGCCGACAATGTCGAAGGGAAAATCACGCATAGGCAACGCCTTGGCGGCAAGTGGTGGAATCCGCAACATTTTGGTGGCAAGAGGCGGGGATGAGCACACATCCAGTCGCCGCCATCATCCTTGCTGCGGGCAAAGGCACCCGCATGAAATCCGATCTGCACAAGGTGCTGCATCCCATCGCGGGCAGGCCGATGCTGATGCACCTGATGGCGGCAGTCGATGCCCTTGCTCCTGCGCACAAGGTGGTCGTAGTCGGCAGTGGCAAGGAACAGCTTGAGGCTGCGCTCGGCGGATCGGCGACGCTCGCGGTGCAGGAACCGCAACTGGGCACCGGCCATGCCGTGCAACAGGCGGAAGGCGCGTTGGCGGGATTTGAAGGTGATGTGCTGATCCTCTATGGCGATGTGCCGTTCGTACCCGCGTCCACAATGGAGGCCATGCTGGACCGGTTGAATGCGGCGGATTCGCCTGCTGTTGTGGTTCTCGGCTTTGAACCTGAAGACACGCTGAAATATGGCCGGGTGATTGCCAATGCCAGTGGCCGGATCACGAAAATGGTCGAGCACAAGGACGCAAGCGAGGCAGAGCGCGCGTGCCGGTTATGCAATTCCGGGCTGATGGCCGTGAAGGCCAAAGACCTGTTCGGCCTGCTTGCCCGCGTGACGGATGACAATGCCGCGAAGGAGTTTTACCTGACGGAGATTGTCAACATTGCCAATCAGGACGGGCGGGTCTCCGCAGTGGTGACGACCGATCCGTTCGACGTGGCAGGGATCAACAGCCGCGCGGAACTGGCCGCGATGGAAGCGCAGTGGCAGCAGCGCCGCCGGGTGCAGGCTATGGACCAGGGCGCTACTCTGATCGCGCCGGAAACGGTATGGTTTGCCTATGATACCGTCATCGGCCGCGATGTGTTGATTGAGCCCAACGTCTTTTTCGGCCCCGGCGTCACTGTGGCGGACGGAGTGGTGATCCATGCATTCTCGCATCTGGAAGGCGCGACCATCGGTGCGGGTGCGCAGATTGGCCCCTATGCCCGCCTCCGCCCCGGTGCGGTGATGGAAGAAAACAGCAAAATCGGCAATTTCGTCGAAATGAAGAAAGCGCGGCTCGGCAAGGGTGCGAAGGCCAACCACCTGACCTATCTGGGCGATGCCGATGTGGGGGCAGGGGCCAATGTCGGCGCGGGCACGATCACCTGCAATTATGATGGCTTCCTCAAATATCGCACGGAGATTGGGGCGGGCGCGTTCATCGGGTCAAATTCGGCTCTGGTTGCGCCCGTGACAATCGGGGCCGGGGCGATTGTGGCGGCGGGGTCGGTCGTGACGGCGGATGTTCCGGCGGATGCGCTTGCGATTGCGCGTGGCAGCCAGGAAGTGAAGCCCCATTGGGCAGCGCGGTTCCGGGAGGTTATGGCAGGGCGGAAGAAGGGCTAGCGCGCCGATAGCAGTCAACTTCGGAAGTTCGGGCAGGGGATGTCCGGCGCAACATTGCTTGACACGATATCATGATATGATATCAGTATATCACTATGACCCGCATACTCGCTGATCTTCCCGACGAAGACATCAAATGGCTTGACAGACAAGCCGCCGAGCAAGGCAAATCCCGCGCGTCTGTTTTGAGAGAGGCAGTCTCGACATACAGGGCGCAGCCGCGGGACGACGATACAAGCTGGATCGATCAGGGTTTTGGTTTGTGGGCACGGCATGGGATTTCCGTTGATCCACACGAATATGAACGGCGGCGGCGCGCTGAATGGACTCGGCCTTGGGATGATGACTATGAAGAGGTTCGCGCGGAATCTCCCGATCTGTTCGATGCCGAAGATGATCGCCAGCGGCAGATTTATCTCGACATGATTGCCGGTAACTATCCCAAGCCCAAATCGGCCAAGTGAATGAGCGGTTTTACGTTCGACGCCAACATCGTGATTGATGCGCTTGCGGGTTTTCCGCCTGCTCGATCGGAGATCCAGCGGGCCGTCACAGCAGGCTCGCGCGCCTGGATCAGCAGGATGGCCTGGATTGAGGTCTTGTCCAAGGGGGACGCGGTGGTCGTGAAGGATGCGCTCGCATTTCTGGCGCATTTCGGCCTTGATGAGATCGACGATGAGATAGCCCTTCGTGCGGCAGCCTTGCGTCGCGAACGGCCTCGACTGAAATCTCCCGACGCCATCATCCTCGCGACAGCCCAAACGCGTGGCCGTGTGCTCGTCACCCGAAATACCAAGGATTTCCCGGCAGAGATGCCGGGCATCCGTGTACCCTACACCCTCTAGACGAAAGCGTATCCCATGTGCGGCATTATCGGAATTGTTGGCAAAGCGGCTGTGTCTGACCGGCTGGTCGATGGGCTGAAGCGGATGGAGTATCGCGGCTATGACAGTGCGGGTGTCTGCACGGTGTTTGAGGGGCAGCTTGTCCGGCGTCGTGCGGAGGGGAAGCTCGCCAATCTGGTGCGGGAACTTGGCGGCAACCCCGCGCCGGGTACGATCGGCATCGCCCACACGCGCTGGGCGACCCACGGCGCGCCGACCACATCCAACGCGCACCCCCATGCCACGGGCGAAGTGGCGCTGGTGCACAACGGCATTATCGAGAACTTCAAGACACTGCGTGACGGCCTGATCGCGCGCGGGCGGACGTTCGAAAGCGAGACGGATACCGAAGTGGTCGCGCACCTTGTCAGCGAGAAAGTGGAAGCGGGCCTTTCACCCGAAGGCGCGGTGAAGGCCGTGCTGCCTACCCTGCGCGGTGCCTTTGCGCTGGCCATTGCCTTTCGCACTCATCCCGACATGCTGATCGGCGCGCGGCTGGGATCACCGCTGGTGGTGGGCTATGGCGACGGCGAGACCTATCTCGGGTCGGACGCTCTGGCGCTGGCCCCGCTGACCCAGAAGATCGCCTATCTGGAAGAAGGGGACTGGGTGATTGTCACGCGCGAAGGGGCGGAGATCTTTGACAAGGACAACGCGCCCGTCATCCGCGCGGTCACGACGTCCGGCGTGTCGGCGGCAGCCATCGAAAAGGGCAATTACCGGCATTACATGCAGAAGGAGATTTTCGAGCAGCCCACAGTCGTGGCGCAAACGCTCAGTTCCTATATCCGCCCGCTCGAACAGCAGGTTGCGCTGCCGCAGATGGATTTTGATCTTTCCAGCATCAAGCGGATTACCATCGTGGCCTGCGGCACCAGCTTCTACGCGGGGATGGTCGCCAAATACTGGTTTGAGACATTTGCGCGCGTGCCGGTCGATCTCGATGTCGCGTCCGAATTCCGGTATCGCGATCCGGTGCTGGAGACTGGCGGGCTGGCGTTGTTTATCTCGCAGAGCGGCGAGACAGCCGACACGCTGGCGGCGCTGCGCCACTCCAGGGAACATGGCCAGAAGATCGCGGTTGTCGTCAATGTGCCCACCAGTTCAATGGCGCGCGAAGCCGATCTGCTGCTTCCCACGCACGCCGGGCCGGAAATAGGGGTGGCCTCCACCAAGGCCTTTACCTGCCAGCTCGCCGTGCTGGCTGCGCTCGCGGCGCATCTGGCCGTGGTGAAGGGCAAGATGACGCGCGAAGAAGAACGGGATGTGGTGAAGCACCTTACTGAGACGCCCGCTGCGCTGAATGCCGCGCTGGCCCATGATGCTGAAATTGCGGCCATGGCCCACCTGATCGCGCCGGCGCGCGACGTGCTCTATCTCGGGCGCGGGCCGGAATATCCGATGGCGCTGGAAGGCGCGCTGAAGCTCAAGGAAATCAGCTATATCCATGCTGAAGGTTATGCGAGCGGCGAAATGAAGCACGGCCCCATTGCACTGATTGATGAGGCCGTGCCAGTCATCGTCATCGCGCCGAGCGGCCCGTTGTTCGAAAAGACCGTCAGCAACATGCAGGAAGTCCGCGCCCGCGGCGGCAAAGTCGTGCTGATCTCCGACGCGGACGGGATCGCGGAGGCGGGTGAAGGCTGCATGGCGACAATTGAGATGCCCAAAGTGCATCCTCTTATCGCGCCGCTGGTCTATGCCGTGCCGGTGCAGTTGCTCGCCTATCACGTGGCCTGCGCGAAGGGGACGGATGTGGATCAGCCGCGGAACCTGGCGAAGAGTGTGACGGTGGAGTAGCGAATACTATTCGTTCGGTGTCCGTCGGAGCCGTTGATGGCGACGCAGGCGTGACTCTTGGTCTTCTCGCGGGAATGTTGGCGCGAGGTGATTCCGTCGGTGATTGTGGCTCCTGACATGACGCAACTCGCCGCTGCCCAGATCGAAGCCGCCTTGCATATGGCGCGGCGCGCGAATCATGTTTTCTTTCCTGAAAATCTCAACCTTGTTATTTGATACCATATACGGTATCTTCCAATTATGACCAAAGCCGACAAGCTGCTGGAGCAAATGCGTCGCAATCCTGCCGGGGACTGGACAACCAAGGATATTCAGCGGCTTTGCGAACGGCTCGGTTGGGAGTGTTTGCCGCCTTCTGGCGGCGGGTCGCATTGGAAGGTGGCGGTGCCTGGGAGTGATACGATCCTCACCATTCCGGCAAAGCGCCCGATCAAGCCAGTCTATATCCGCAAGCTGATGGAATTTGTGAAGGAACGCACTGATGGCTGAAGCGAAAACGAAACAGGCAGACTATGCCATTATGGTCGAGCCGCTCTCACAGGCTGATGGCGGCGGATGGCTGGCTACCGTTCCGGCGCTTCCCGGGTGCATGGGGGATGGCGATACGCCGGAGGCGGCACTGGCAGATGCGGAGGCGGCCATCGCCGCTTGGCATGAGGCCGCGCGCGAACTGGGCCGCGATGTTCCCGGTGCCGGATCGCTAGGCCAATGGCGGCAAAGGGTTCCGCGCTCCCTGCATGAAAAGCTGAAATATGTAGCGGCGCGCGAAGGCGTTTCTCTCAATGCTTATGTAGCGGGTGTGCTGGCGGAAAGTGTGGGGCGGGCGCGATGATGGCGTAGCGCACGGGACGTGCTACCTCTCCCAAAACGGCGGCGGTGAGTCGGGAGAATGACAAATTGCGGGGACGGTCGCGCAAGCCTAGGTTGGATTCTCTGCTGAAGGAGTGACACTGATGGAATCTGTCGAAACTGCTTTGACCTGGCTCATTGTCCTTGGTGTGGCACTGATGATTGCGGGATTTGTGGTGATGAAGCTGCAAAAGAAGAAATAGATGCCTGATGTTTCCGGCGGCTGCCATTGCGGTGCGGTGCGATTCCGTTTTGTCTGCGCGCAGATGGTCGAACTGCTCGAATGCAATTGTTCTATGTGCAGCCGCACCGGGTTTGTTCACCTGATTGTTCCGCATGAGGATTTTATACTGGAGCAGGGCGCGGATGCGCTCACTTCCTACCGGTTTGGTACTGGCGCGGCCGAGCATCTGTTCTGCAAGCAGTGCGGCGTGAAAAGTTTTTACCAGCCGCGATCCCACCCTGACAGCTGGAGCGTGAATTTTCACTGCCTTGATGACGGGCATGGGTTGACGGCCACCCTGACGGCCTTTGACGGGCGAAACTGGGAAGCGGCGCGGGCGGGGCTCGGGTGATCCACCGAATTCACCCCATCGGGTAGAGGATGTCCTTCGTCACCGCATCAATCGCCTTCATCACATCCTTGCCCAGTTCCAGCTCGCTTGCCGCGAGGATCGGATCAAGCTGATCGCCGCTCGTCACGCCGACGATGGTGGACGCCACGAAATCATGCTGCTTTGACCACGCTGTCGCCAGCGTCACCACATGCATCCCCGCTTCATCGGCAATCTTCATGAAGCGCTCGGTGGAGGCAAGCGCCCGGTCATTGGCAAAACGCAGCGCCATTACGGCCTGCCGTCCGCCCAGTTCCAGATAGCGGGAGAAGCGCGCACCTTCCGGACGGGCACCTCCATTATATTTGCCCGAAAGCACCCCGCCCCCCAGCGGCGAATAGGGGATCAGGCTGATGCCTTCATGGCGGCAGACGGCGGCGAGCTCATCCTCGAAGCGGCGGTTGTTCAGGCTGAAATTATTCTGGATCGTGTGATAGCGCGCAACGCCCAGCCGCTCCGAAGCGGCGATGCTTTTCATCAGCCCCCAACTGGTTTCGTTCGAACAGCCCAGCACGCGCACCTTCCCAGCGCGGACAAGGTCATCAAGCGTTTCCATCGTCTCATCATAAGCCGTGCCGTGATCGGGCCAGTGGGTCTGGTACAGATCGACATAGTCGGTGCCGAGCCGCTTCAGGCTGGCATCAATGGCGCGGGTGATGTTGTGCCGGTCCATCGCGGACATGGCAGCACGCTGGGCGGATTTGATCCACCCATGACTGGGGCCGGCCACTTTTGTGGCGACAATGATCGCATCGCGATTCCTGGTTTTCAGCCATCGGCCGAAAATCTCTTCGGAAAGTCCGGCATATTCCGGCTTGGGCGGCACGGGATAATTTTCGGCGGTGTCGTAGAAATTGATTCCGGCTTCGAAGCAGCGATCAAGGATGCGGAATGTTTCCGCTTCGTCGGTCTGGCTGCCAAACGTCATCGTGCCCATGCAGATATCGGAAACATAGATGGCGCTTTTTCCCAGGCGGCGATGCTTCATGGCTGGTCTTCTCCGGTATGATGCTGAAGGCGATAGACGGCAGTGGTTGCGGGGCGCAAGGGGCGAGTCCGGGCGAGCCAGGGAAAGATCATGAGTGCCGTGAAAATCATTGTAATTGCCGTGCTGCTGATCATCAGTGTGAACCTGATGTTGTTCGGTATGCTGCGGCGCACGATCAATGCCGCCAAGCGGGCGAGGGAACGTGACGCTGACGGGCGTTGACGACATCGCCTGACCGCCTTCTGACGCTTGCACAGCCCGGCATTTCGCCCTTATGGGCAATCAACCGGACAGGGGAGCATGCATGGCGCAGGTTGACAGTGTGAGTATTGATCCCAAGCGGGATCGGCTGGTCATCATTGCCTCGTCGTTGGGCACGGTGTTCGAATGGTATGATTTCTTCGTCTATGGCACGCTGGCTGCGCTGATCGGCAAGCTGTTCTTCCCGGCGGGAAGCGACAGCGCGGCCTTTCTGAAGGCACTCGCGGTGTTTGGCGTTGGTTTCGGGGTGCGCCCGCTGGGCGCGCTGCTGTTCGGCGTGCTGGGGGATCGGCTGGGGCGGAAATATACCTTCCTCGTCACGATCACGCTGATGGGTGTGGCGACAGCGGGGATTGGTTTTCTGCCAACCTATGCCGTGATCGGCGTTTGGGCACCGATCTTGCTTGTGCTGTTGCGGGCCTTGCAAGGGCTGGCGCTGGGGGGCGAATATGGAGGCGCGGCGATTTACGTTGCCGAACATGCCCCGCGAAACCGGCGCGGCTTTTACACCGGATTTATCCAGGGCAGTGTTGTTGGTGGTTTCATCCTGTCCCTCGCCGTGGTGCTTTCCACCAACGCTGTGGTGGGCAAGGATAGTGAATGGGCCTGGCGGATCCCGTTCCTCTTTTCGCTGGCGCTTCTCGCTGTCAGCCTCTGGATTCGCATGAAGCTTTCCGAAAGCCCGGTGTTCCAGGCGATGAAGGAAGCCGGGGAAACCGCGAAGAATCCGCTGAAGGAAAGTTTTGACAGTTGGGCAAAAATCCGACGTCTGTTCGCGGCCATGATTGGCATTGCGGCAGGCCTAACGGTCGTCTGGTACACGGCCCAGTTTCAGGCGATGTACTTCCTGCAGAACGCGCTGCGGATTGATGATACCGCCGCGCAGGTGATCGTGGGGGCAGGGGCGATTGCCAGCCTGTTCTGGTTTGTCTTTTTCGGCTGGTGGTCTGATCGGGTCGGGCGGAAAAAGCCGATGATCATTGGCTATGTGCTGACCATCCTTTTCCTGTTTCCGCTGTTTCACGCGATGGCCAATCTTGCCAATCCGGCGCTTGCCGAGGCAATGGAGCGCAGCCCCGTAGTGGTGACGGGCAGCGATTGTTCGTACAATCCCTTCGCCCAATCTGGCCAGACAACTGCCTGTGGAAAGGTGCTTGACGTGCTGTCCAAGAAGGGTGTGGCCTATACCAAGAAACTGGGTGAACCCGGCGCAGCACCAGTGGTGACGATCGGCGGAACAACAGTGGATGCCACAGCGCCCGAAGCGCTGGAGGCCGGGTTGAAAGCGGCTGGATACAATCTGGAAAAGATCGCGCCGCCCACGGGCAAGCTGTTCGGGCTGATCCTCTGCATCGTTGCAATTGGCGGCCTTTCGGGGCTCACCTATGGCCCGGTGGCAAGCTATATGGTGGAACTGTTTCCGGCGCGGATACGCTATACCTCGATGTCTGTGCCCTATCATATCGGCACAGGATATTTTGGCGGGTTCCTGCCGTTTATCAGCCAGTATATTGTTGCGCGAACGGGCGATCCCTTTGCGGGGCTATGGTACACGATCGGGGTGGTTGTGGTGGCACTGGTCGTCATGGTTTTCGGGCTGCCGGAAACATCGGGCAAGGAACTGGATTGACTGTCTCAAGCGCATTGCGCCTGCGCCTCGAAGGCGCGGCGCTCGTCAGCAACTGGCGCTGGCTCGCTAAGCAAAGCGGGGCGGCGGCGTGCGGGGCAGCAGTCAAGGCTGACGGCTATGGCCTTGGCGCGCGCGTTGTGGCTGATCGGTTGGCGTCTGCCGGGTGTCGTGATTTTTTTGTGGCGACATGGGCAGAGGCTGATGCGCTGGGGCACTTGCCCGATGGGGCCGCGCTGTCTGTTCTGCATGGCGTGCGGGCCGAAGATATGGCCGCCGCCACCACATCGCCTGCGCTCCCGGTTCTCAATACGCCCGAACAGGTCGTGCGCTGGAAATCCACCGGGCTGCCGTGCGATGTGATGATCGATACCGGAATGAACCGCCTGGGCCTTTGCGGGGATGATGTGGATGCAGGGATCCTGGATGGCCTGGCCGTCGAGACATTGATGAGCCACCTTGCCTGCGCAGACGAAGACAGTCCGATGAATGTGCGTCAGCGTGACCGGTTTCGGAGCTTGCAGGGCCGGGCAGGTGCGCGGCGCATGAGCCTGGCCAATTCCGCCGGCATCTGCCTTGGCCAGGACTATGCCTTTGATCTCACGCGGCCTGGCCTTGCGCTTTATGGCGGCATCCCTCGCGCCGAAGCGGTCGGGCATCTCGCGCAGGTGGTGTTTCCTCAAGCCCAGATCCTCCAGAGACGCGGCGTGCGCGCTGGCGATTCGATTGGCTATGGAGCGACTTTTGTTGCGCAGCAAAAGTGCGAGGTCGCGATCCTCAACCTTGGCTATGCGGACGGATATCTGCGCAGTTTCTCTGGCCGGGGGAGTGCCGGAGGCGGATTGTTTCCGGTGCTGGGTCGCGTCTCAATGGACTTGATTGCCGTGGCAGTGGATGCCCAGCCGGACCTGCGCGAGGGAGACTGGATCACCATTGACTATGATCTGGAACGGGCGTCGGCCCAATCAGGCCTCTCCCCCTATGAGCTGCTGACCGGACTGGGACAGCGATATGCGCGATGCTGGACGTGAGGCGGATTTGTTGCGGCGCACAAACGTTAGTGCTATGCAGCAAAAAACGCTCTCGGGAAGGTTGTCGTTATGGGTAAGTCCGCAAGGGAAAAGGGTGCTGAGGGTGCACCGGTCATCATCAAGAAATATGCCAACCGCCGTCTCTACAACACCGAGACTTCTGCCTATATTACCCTTGATGACCTGGCGAAGATGACGCGCGAAGGGCGTGAGTTTCATGTCCTTGATGCCAAGACCAATGACGACATTACCCACACCGTACTGACGCAGATTATCATGGACGAAGAATCCCGCGGTGCAACAATGTTGCCTGCCGGTTTCCTGCGGCAACTGATTTCCATGTATGGCGATTCCATGTCAGCAATGGTGCCGCAATATCTTGAAGCGTCAATGGACGCGTTCCGCCGCAATCATGAACAGTTCCGCACCGCGCTGGAAGGCGCGTTGACGGCCGGGCCATTCGGCCAGATTGCCAAGCGCAATATCGAGATGTTCGAAGCGGCCACCGCCGCCTTCCGTCCCAAGCCACGAACCGATGGCAAGGAAGAGGAACTGGCAGCGCTGAAATCGCAATTGGCGGCGCTGCAGGCGAAGATCGACAAAATGGGGGAGTGACCCCTACGCCTTGCACACCTTGATACGGCCCGGTGCCGGGCGTTCTCCCGCCAGCGAGAAAACCGCCATATAGACACCCTTCTGCGGCAACGGATTCAGGGCGATTTCCCGGTATCCCAGAGCCTCTACCTCACATTTCAGCAGGGCAGGCGGAATCCCGTGCGCGCCTGTCGGTCTGTCCACATCTATGATCACAACCTGCCCGCCCTTCACCAGCGAGGGGCGAAGCCGCCAGAGGAATTCATAGGGAGAGCCAATTTCATGGTACATGTGCATCATGAACACCCGGTCAAAGCTGCTGGCGGGCAGCTTCGGATCGCCTGCGGCACCCAGCTTGACACTCACATTGTCCAGCTTTTCGCGATAGACCCGGTTGGCCAGCTTGTCGCGAACGGCCGGAACGATATCCTGCGCGAGCACCCGGCCCTTTTCGCCCACGCGCGCGGCAAGGCGGATGGTGTAATATCCCTCACCCGCGCCAATATCCGCGACGGTCATCCCGGGGGAAACACCCGCCAGATCCATGGCGCGATCCGCTTCCTTCACGCGATCCCGTTCGACTTCGGTGGACCAGCGGCTCGATCCTATCGTTGATACCGGGCGGGCGGCAGCCGGAAAGGCGCTCGAAGGCACATCGGTATCCGCGCTGGCAGGACTGTCAGCCTGAGGCTGACATGCGGCCAGCAACGCCAGAAACGCCAGCGAGATGCCAGATCTAATCCACATCCTCGACAACCACTTTTTCCCCTGTGACACGCTGGGATAGGGCGGCGGCCATGAACGGGTCAAGCGCGCCGTCAAGAACATCGCCGGGCGCAGTGGAAACCAGACCTGTCCGCAAATCCTTCACCATCTGATAGGGTTGCAAGACATAGGATCGGATCTGGTGGCCCCAGCCGATATCCGTCTTGCTGGCGGCTGTGGCATTCGCTTCGGCTTCGCGCTTCTGCAATTCCGCTTCGTAAAGGCGCGCACGAAGCTGATTCATCGCTTCGGCCTTGTTCTTGTGCTGCGAACGCTGGTTCTGGCACTGCACCACGATGTTGGTGGGGATATGCGTGATCCGCACCGCCGAATCGGTCGTGTTGATGTGCTGCCCACCTGCGCCTGATGCGCGGTAGGTATCGATGCGCAGTTCGCTTTCGTTGATCTCGATGTCGATATTCTCGTCCACCACGGGATAGACCCACACGCTGGCAAAGCTCGTATGGCGGCGGGCATTGCTGTCATAGGGGCTGATCCGCACCAGGCGGTGAACGCCGCTTTCGGTCTTGGCATAGCCATAGGCATTCTCGCCTTTGACCAGCAAAGTCGCGGACTTGATCCCGGCCTGCTCTCCCGCGTGATAGTCGATCAGTTCGACTTTCATCCCGCGCCGTTCGGCCCAGCGTGAATACATCCGGTTGAGCATGCTGGCCCAATCCTGGCTTTCGGTGCCGCCTGCGCCCGCATTGACTTCGATATAGGTGTCATTGCCGTCCGCTTCACCGGCAAGCAGCGCCTGAACCTTGTCCCGCTCGGCGCGCTCGGCAAGCGCGGCCAGCCCGGCCACGCCTTCATCGACCATAGCGTCATCGCCTTCGGCTTCGGCCATGTCCATCAGCTCGATCGTGTCGCTCAGTTCGCTCTCGATCGCACGAGTGGCGCTGATCGCTTCATCCAGCCGCCGGCGTTCGCGCATCACTTCCTGCGCGGCCTTGGGATTGTTCCACAGGGCCTGATCCTCGACCTTGGCGTTCAATTCCTCAAGCCGGCGCAGCGCGCGATCCCAATCGAGAAAGCGGCGCAGCAGCGCAAGGGCAGCATTGATCTGGTCGGCAAAGGCCTGCGCTTCGGCGCGCATGATATGTTCTCCGTAAGATTCGTTGCTTTGGGGACTGTCCTTTCAGGGACTGTCCCAGGCTCCATCCGGTGCAGCCCCTAGTAGATTCCGCCCTCGCGTTGCAAGAATTCGCTGTCGCGCGGCTGGGAAGGACCGCTCGCGCCCGTCTCGGCTTTGGGGCCTTCCTTCTTTTCCACCTTGGGCAGTTCATCGCGGCGGATGCTGCGGCGCGGTTCGCTTTCCGGCTTGAAGGCTTCCCAGATCACTTGTGATTTGGGATCGCTTGACGGCCAGGCCCCATAAACGCGCTTGCCCGAAACCCGGTCGATGCGAATCATGCGAATGCCGGCGGGACCCCGGAAGGGGATCACCGGATCATCCTTCATTGCCTTGGTGGCGAAAGATTTGAAGATCGGCACAGCGAGAGTACCGCCCTGCGCATAGCCGCCCATCGGCTTGGGTGTGTCATAGCCCATATAGACGCCCGCGATCAGGTCTGCCGAGCCGCCAACGAACCACACATTGGTGGGGCCGGTCGTCGTGCCGGTCTTGCCGAACAGCGGGCGGCCCATATCGCGCAAGGCCACCGCCGTGCCGCGCTGGACGACGCCTTCGAGCATATGGACAGTCTGATAGGCGGTCAGCGGATCCATGACCTGCTTGTTGGAGATCGCCGGGCGGGGCATCGGCTTGCCATCATATTCCGGCATGTTGCAGCGCTCGCACGGACGGTTGTCCGCGCGGAACCGCACCTTGCCGTTACGATCCTGGACAAAGTCGATCATTGTCGGGTGCACCGCCCGACCATTGCGGGCAAGGATCGAATAGGCGTTGACCATCTTCATCACGGTGGTTTCACCCGCGCCCAGCGCGATGGCGAGAACAGCGGGATAATTCTTGCCGGGATCGCTGATGCCGACATTCGCGGCCGTCTTCACAACTTTGTCCATCCCGGTCTGCGACGCCGCACGCACGGTCATCAGGTTGCGCGATTGTTCAAGCCCCCAGCGCATCGTGTGCGGGCCAGAGCCGCCGCCGCTGAAATTCTTGAAGCATTTGCGCCCCAGCTTGGCGGATTGATAGACGCAGAACGGACCGTCAATGATGATCGAGGCCGGTGTCATCCCGCCATCAAGGGCCGAGGCATAGACAAAAGGCTTGAAGCTGGAACCGGGCTGGCGGAGCGCCTGCGTCGCCCGGTTGAATGACTGGATGCGGGAATCAAAGCCGCCCTGCATCGCGAGAATCTGGCCCGTATGCGGATTTTGCACCACCATCCCGCCGGATATGCCGGGCAGGTTGCGCAGGATCCAGTAACCGCCATCATTCTTCACCAGAATCACGTCGCCAGGCTGCATCACCTGAAACGCGCTCTGGGCCGTGCCATGCCGGGGCATGGTGGCCGCCGAAGCCGAAAGCGCCGCGGTGGTGCCGTCGGCAAAACCGATTTCTGCTGAGGCAGCGCCTTTGCCCAACACCATCGCCACGCGCCATTCGGGATAACCTGCACCCAGGTTGGCAGCGCCCAGACGCGCAGCCCACCCATCGCCTGCCTGCAATTGCGCGATCGGCCCGCTCCAGCCCTTGCCGGTATCATAGCGCACAAGCCCGTCACGCAGGGCGGCTGCAGCGGCTTCCTGCTTGGCCGGGTCAAGCGAGGTGCGCACCCACAGGCCGCCATCATAGACGCTGAAGGGATTGCGCCCGGCTTCGGATGCTTCACCGAAACGCTCGATCAGTTCGCGTCGCACCTCTTCCAGGAAATAGCCGCCGGAAAGGTCAGAGACCGGCGCGATCCGGGGGACTGTTCCCAAAGGCATGGCCCGGGCAGCATCGCGCTGTTCGGTAGTGATAAATCCATTATCGGCCATCTGCCCCAGCACCCAGTTGCGCCGTTCGATCGCACGGTTCGCAAATTTGGCGCGGCCATAGGTTTCCGGCGCCTTGGGCAGGATCGAAAGAAACGCCATTTCATGCAGTGCAAGTTCGCCGACATCCTTGTTGAAATACGCTCTGGCCGCTGCCTGCACGCCAAAACTGTTCCGCCCCAGCGCAATCTGGTTGAGGTAAAGCTCCATGATCTGGGGTTTGGTCAGCGCAGCTTCGATGCGTTTGGCGAGAATCGCTTCCTTGACCTTGCGGGTATAAGTGGCCTCGTTGGTCAGCAGCAGGTTCTTGGCAACCTGCTGGGTGATTGTGGATGCACCAACCTTGCGGCCCGAACGGCCGATATTGTTGAACATCGCGGCAATGATGCCGGGATAATCAAGCCCGGAATGGGAGAAGAATGTGCGGTCTTCCGCCGACATATAGGCTTGGACCAGCAATTGCGGAAATTCGTCATAGCGCAATTGCACACGCCGTTCCCGGGCATAGCTGTGCACCGGCGTGCCATCATAGCCACGCACATTGGTGGGCAGGGGGGGCTCGTAGGATTTCAGGCCTTCGACCGAAGGCAGGTTGCGCGCAAACACCAGCCAGACCAGCGCCCAGACAATCAAAAACGCGCCCGCGGCATAAACTGCCAGGCGGAACCACCGTTTGGGCCAATAGCTTCGCCACAAGGCGATAACGCTGCTGGTATCGCGGCGCAGCCGCAGGCTGAGGCTGGGGGACTCTGACGCTTCTTCCATTACCGGGGAGCGTCTAGCAGGTTCGCGGGGCTTTTCTAGTGGGGGTTTTGGCCCGTCAGGCCGCCGCGGCAGCCTTGCTCGCTTCGCTCACGGCGCGGGCTTCACTGGTGCGTTCGGCGCGGTCGGCCATATCGCGCCAGACAGCTTCGGAACGCAGGGCGCGTTCCCGGACATTTTGCAAGGTGGCAGAGGCCGCATCGCGCGCGGATTCGTCTGCACGGGTCAGGTAGAAGTCGCGTGTAGAGATCGCCATTGGTCTGCCTCTTTCTATAAAAACGCGCCGCGATCCAAGCCGGATCGCGGCGCGCGAAAATCAGGCAGCCTGAAGATTGACGGCCGAAGCCTTGCCATTCTTGCCCTGCTCAACTTCATAGCTGACGCGCTGATCCTTGTTCAGCGTGGCCATGCCAGCCCGTTCGACGGCTGTGATGTGGACAAAGCTGTCCGCGCCGCCATCTTCAGGGGCAATGAAGCCATAGCCTTTATCAGCGTTGAAAAATTTTACGGTTCCGATGGGCATTAAAGTGTCCTTTCACCATGGACAGGGAAACCTGACCGCAACATGCAGGCCAGGCGCCAGTGACGTGTATGGGAAGGCGGTGCGCCGGTTCGTGAACCCGCGCCTCAAATTCCGTCGCAAGCCGACGTAAGCAGCCTGTATATGGGCGCTATGGCCGGGGAACGCAAGGCGGGTGACAAGCGCGGGCGAAGACTGCCCCTTACCGCGAAGCCATTCGCCGGGCGAAATGTATCTCTATGGCCCTGCGCAATCCCTGGGCGATCCGCCTCTGTCCGTCGGTTGAGGAGAGCCGCGCCACATCATCGGCATTGGTGACATAGCCAACCTCAAGCAGGATCGCGGGTGTGTCGGGTGCTTTCAGCACCGCAAAACCGGCCATGCGGTGGAAGTCTGTGCGGAACGGCACCAACCCGGCGGATTCGCGCTTGAGCAGAGTGGCGAACTGGGCCGACGTATTCATCGTCTCGCGCTGCGCCAGATCGACGAGGATCGACGCGATCTCCTTGTTTTCTCCGCCCAGATCAACGCCGTTGATTATGTCCGCCTTGTTCTCGCGGTTGGCCAGTGCCTGGGCCTGCCGGTCGGACGCGACTTCGGACAGGGTGTAGATCGTGGCACCACTAGCGGTGTCGACGGGCGCGCTGTCAGCATGGATGGAAATGAACATGTCTGCCTTGATCCCACGCGCGATCGCCGCCCGATCCTGCAGGATGATGAACGTGTCATCTTCCCGCGTAAGCGCCACCCGGACGCGGCCCGAAGCCAGCAATTCATCGCGGATCGCGCGCGCCACGGCCAGCGTCACATCTTTTTCGCGCTTACCGGATACTGGTGAAATGGCGCCGGGGTCATGCCCGCCATGCCCGGCATCAATTACAACCAGCGGGCGACCCGCAGGACCGTAAATTTTCGGGCGGGGCAAGCCGTTGCGCGGCGGGCCGAGCGGCACGGTCAGGCTGTAACGACTGCGGGGCGGCTGGGCCATCGCCGTTACGGAGGGTTTGTAATAGGTGCGCGCACCTGTTGCTGCTGCCCCGAAACTGTCCGGATCAGCCGGCGCCAGATCCAGTGTCAGCGAGCGGCCATCAGGCGCAAAGCTGCCGCTGCGCACCACGACGGGGCTGGCGAGATCAAAGACGATCCTCGTGGTGCGGGCATCGAAGCGCGCCTGTCGCACCGTGGCCACCGGCCCGCCACTGGCAGCAGCACGGCCCGGATCGGCCCCCGGCACGTCCAGGGCTATCCGGTCTGGCCCGGAAAGGGCGAAGCTGGATGCGGTTGCCACGGCGTCGTCAAAGCGCACGACAATGCGCGCATCGCCGATTTCGATGCCGCTGACGCCCGCAGCATCCACCGTCGAAAGCGGCGCCAGCGTTGCCAGCAATGCGAATGCAAAGGCCATGGGCGCTGTGTGCCTTTTTCGTGCTGCCACCGTCCAGCCAAAAATCATGGTCAACTGGTTTCCCTGCGATTCATCATTGTATGTCAGGGCTTTAGCGGGTCGGCGATCAAGCCGTGGTGAAGCGGCACGGTTAATGCGATGCTAACCATGTTGCGCGAAAGCATCGTGTGGAACGCTTGTTGTTGCGGCTTCGTTACAGTGCTGCTACCACTCCGTTCCGTCATTGCCCAATGGGTGATGACGTTCACGGATTGCCGTGCGTTCCTGCACGGTGACCATCCAGGTTGACGCTGAATGAAGCATTTGTTCCCGAACCCCGACCGCGTGCCCTTGATTGGCATTGCCTTCGGCGTGGGAACAGCTCTTGCCACATTGGCAGAGCGTGCGCGTTCGGCAGAGGCACATTCTTACCCATCACCCGGGGCGCTTTTTACGCGGCTGAGGCCATCGCTTCCGCCGCCGCCCCCCTCAATTCGCGTTGCCGCAGCCGGTATTTCGATGCTGCGGCGCGCACGGAGATTTATACATGACAATGCGGATGCTGATCGACGGCCGCCACCGGGAAGAAACCCGCGTCGCCGTCGCCAAGGGACACCGGATCGAGGAATTTGATTTCGAATCGGCCGAGCACAAACAGCTCAAGGGAAATATATACCTCGCAAAGGTAACCCGCGTCGAACCGTCGCTTCAGGCGGCGTTTGTCGATTATGGCGGCAATCGCCACGGCTTTCTGGCCTTCAGCGAAATTCATCCCGATTATTACCAGATTCCCAAGGAAGATCGTGAAGCCCTGCTGCGCGAAGAAGCCGAACATGCGGCTGAGGAAGAGCGGCTGCGCGATGCTGCGGGCGACGGTGATGATGAACCGATTGACGGCCATCATGAAGATGACGGCCGCGACGATGATCGCCCTGATGCCGATATCGAACCGGACGACGAGGATGGCGAGCCGGAATCGGCGGAGTCGGTCGGCGGCGATGATAACGGCCACGGCCCGGATGATCGTGCCGCTGCTGAGGCGCTTCGTTCCAAGCGGATGAACCTGCGTCGTCGTTACAAGATTCAGGATGTGATCCACCGGCGTCAGGTGCTGCTGGTGCAGGTGGTGAAGGAAGAACGCGGCAACAAGGGCGCGGCGCTGACCACTTATCTCAGCCTTGCGGGCCGTTACTGTGTGCTTATGCCCAACACCACGCATGGCGGGGGCATCAGCCGCAAGATTTCGAACGCGTCGGATCGCAAGCGTCTGAAAACGATCATGACTGAGCTTGATCTGCCCAAGACAATGGGCTGCATTGTGCGCACGGCGGGGCTTCAGCGCACCAAGACAGAAATCAAGCGCGATTTCGATTATCTCGCCCGCGTCTGGGATACGATTCGTGACACGACGCTCAAATCCGCCGCTCCGGCGCTGATCCATGGCGATAGTGATCTGATCAAGCGCGCGATCCGCGATATCTACAACAAGGATATCGACGAAGTGATTGTTGAAGGCGAGGACGGCTATCGCGCCGCCCGCGAATATATGAAGCTGCTGATGCCCAGCCACGCCAAGAAAGTGAAGCCATATGCCGATGCGGTGCCGCTGTTCCAGCGTTACGGCGTCGAAGATCAGTTGAACGCGATGTATCAGCCGGTCGTCCAGTTGAAATCGGGCGGCTATCTGGTGATCAACCCCACCGAAGCGCTGGTATCCATCGATATCAACTCGGGCCGTTCCACCCGCGAATACGGGATCGAGCAGACAGCGGTTGGCACCAATCTGGAAGCGGCGCAGGAAATCGCGCGCCAGTTGCGCCTGCGTGACATGGCCGGACTGGTGGTGATCGACTTTATCGATATGGAGCATAACTCCAACGTCCGCAAAGTCGAAAAGGCCATGAAATCGGCGCTCGCCAATGATCGCGCGCGCATTCAGGTGGGGCGGATCAGCTCGTTCGGGCTGATGGAAATGAGCCGCCAGCGCCTGCGCACCGGCGTACTCGAAGCGTCCACGCGTCAGTGTCCGCACTGCGAAGGCACGGGTCTCGTCCGCACGGCATCGTCTGCCGCGCTCTCTGCGCTGCGTCTGCTCGAAGACGAAGCGGCACGCGGCAAGGGCAGCCGCCTGACTCTGCGGTGCAGCCAGGAAGCCTCGATTTATGTGCTCAACCGCAAGCGTGCGGAACTGGCCGAGATTGAGGAACGCTTTGGCGTGGCGATCGACATTTTCCCGGACGGGGAAACCGAAGGCGCGCGTATGGCTGTGGACGCCAGCGGCCCGCCACCGGCGTTCCGCCCGAAAATTGAGCCGGTGGCCCTCATCGAGGAAGATGATGACGATCTGCCGATCGAGGACGAAGAGGAAGTGATCGAAGAGGAGGAAGCTGAAGAGCGTCCCCGTCGTGATCGCGCCGAAACAAGCGAAGAAGGCGAGGCGCGCCGCAAGAGGTCGCGTCGCCGTCGTGGTCGTCGCGGCCGTCGCGAAGATGGCAGCGAGCGTCCTGAAGGCGAAGCGGGCGAGGGCGGCGAACAGGCCGAAGGCACCGCTGATGATGCGGGTGACGCACCATCTGCCGAAGCGGGCGAAACCGTCGAGGAAGGCAATGCCCGCCGTCGCAACCGACGCGGTCGTCGTGGTGGCAGGGGGCGTCGCGATGCAGGTGAGCAGAGTGCGGAGGGTGCGGCAGAAGCCGTCACCGAAGCGGCTGCAGCAGCAGATGTCGCCGATGCACCCGTTGCCGATGTTGTGGAGGAAGCCACACCCGCACCCAAATCCCGCAAACGGCCCGCCGCGCGGAAGAAGGAAGCGGTTGAGGCTACGCCCGCCGCTGAAGAGGCCGGGGAAGCGGTCGCTGCAACGGAGGACGCCCCGGCCAAGCCGAAGCGCAGCCGGAAAAAGGCTGTAGAGGTGGAGGCCGAAGCGGCACCTGCGGTCGAAGTCGTGCCGGAAGCAGACGTCGCGCCAGAAGCAGAAGCACCCGTTGAAGCGGAAAAGCCCAAGCGCCGCTCGCGCGCCAAAGCCGCAGAAGCAGAACTGATCGTGGCTGAAGCGCCCGCCGAAGACGCCCCACCCGCTGCCGAACCCGCGCTGGCCGAGGCTGCTACGGAAGAACCCTCCGGCCCGCCCCGCAAGGGCTGGTGGCAGCGCACCTTTGGCGCTGAGGAGTAATCGTCGTCCCGGCGCTTTGACTGCCTTGCTGGCGCTCGGGATACACGCGGGTTTTGCGTGGGGCCGGGATGACGCATTGTTTATCGGGTAGGGATCAGAAAAGCGGGAACCCGGATCAGGTCCGGGATGCGGGGGGGAGATTGCAGAATCTCCCCCTCTGGCATTCTGCCTGAAAATCCCGCATGGGGGTGGTTCTTCATCCACTCTTATGGTTCGGGATCATGTCTGACGAATTCTACCGCATCAAGCGCCTGCCACCCTATGTCATCGCTGAAGTCAATGCGATGCGGGCCGCGGCGCGTCAGGCGGGCGAGGACATTATCGATCTTGGCATGGGCAATCCCGATCTGCCGCCCCCGCAGCATGTGATCGACAAGCTGTGCGAAGTCGCGCGCAAGCCCAATGCGCACGGGTATTCCGCATCCAAGGGCATTCCGGGGTTGCGCAAGGCGCAGGCGAATTATTATGGCCGCCGTTTCGGGGTTGATCTTGACCCTGAAAGCGAAGTGGTCGTCACGATGGGATCGAAGGAAGGGCTGTCGAGCCTGGCGACCGCGATCACCGCGCCGGGCGATGTCGTGCTGGCCCCCAATCCCAGCTATCCCATTCACACCTTTGGCTTCATTATCGCAGGCGCCACCATTCGCGCAGTGCCGACAACGCCGGATGAGCGCTATTGGGAAGCGCTGGATCGGGCGATGAAATTCACCGTGCCCCGCCCCAGCATATTGGTCGTCAACTATCCCTCGAACCCTACGGCCGAGACGGTTGACCTGTCTTTCTATGAGCGGCTGGTCGAATGGGCGCGCGAGAACAAGGTCTGGTTGCTCAGCGACCTTGCCTATTCCGAGCTGTATTTTGATGGCAAGCCGACCGTTTCGATCCTTCAGGTGAAGGGCGCAAAGGATGTTGCGGTCGAATTCACCTCGCTCAGCAAGACCTTTTCGATGGCCGGCTGGCGGATTGGCTTTGCGGTGGGCAACCAGAAGCTGATCGCGGCAATGACGCGCGTGAAATCCTATCTGGATTATGGTGCCTTCACGCCGATCCAGGCCGCCGCCTGTGCGGCGCTCAATGGCCCGCAGGATATCGTTGAAGCCAACCGGCAGCTCTATCACAAGCGCCGCGACGTGCTGGTCGAAAGCTTTGGCCGGGCAGGGTGGGATATTCCGCCGCCGCCCGCCAGCATGTTCGCCTGGGCCCCGTTGCCGCCTGCGCTCGCCCATCTGGGAAGTCTGGAATTCTCCAAGCAGTTGCTCACCCATGCCGGCGTCGCGGTGGCGGCAGGTGTCGGCTATGGCGAAGAGGGCGAAGGCTTTGTTCGCATCGCGATGGTGGAGAATGAACAGCGCTTGCGCCAGGCTGCACGCAACGTGAAGAAATATCTTCAGAGCATGGGCGTCAATACCGGCAGCCGGGGCGCGGCGTAACCGCCCGATGCTCCGTTCCGGTTTCGCCTTCGCTCACCAGATCCGTGTCCGCTGGTCGGAAACGGATGCGCAGGGCGTGGTCTTCAACGCGCGCTATCTTGATTATGCCGATGTTGCGGTAACGGAATATTGGCGCGCGGTCGCCTTTCGCGCGCTTTACCCCGATGAGCCGTTTGAATGTCATATCGCCCGCGCCACAGTGAATTTTCGCAAACCCGTAAAGCCTGATGAACTGATCACCCTGTGCGCCCGCACATCCGCAATGGGACGAACAAGCATGACCCAGCATGTCGCGATTTTCGGTGAGAATGGCGAAGATGATCTTCGGGCGGAGATCGAACTGGTCAGCGTCCATGTTGATCTGGCAACACACCGGCCACAGCCGCTGCCGGAATGGATGCGCGGGCTGATCACGGAATTCGACCAAGCGCAGGGGCGGATCGACAAGCCGGATTGAGACGCGCTGTCCTCCGGCGCAGAGAGAAGCCTCTGAACGCGAGGGGATTTTTACGATGAAACGGATTTGGCCTGTCCTGCTGTTCGCAACCGTTATGGCAACCCCGGCTGTCGCTGCGCCGAAAGATTACGCTGCCGCAGTGGCTGAGAAGGGGCGGGATGCCAAGGCGGTTGCACAGGATGCAAGCCGCCATCCCGCGGAAGTGCTTGATTTTTTGGGTCTGAAACCCGGTATGCAGGTGCTCGATGTGATGGCAGGCGGCGGCTATTACAGCCAGATCGCCGGACGGGTTGTGGGAAAGCGCGGCACCGTGATCGCGTTTGAACCCAGCCAGTTCGTCGACGCCGATGCGCGTGCCACATGGGCTAACCTGATGAAGGATCAGCCCAATCTGCGCTGGATGGTAACCCCGCTGGAGCAGTTCCAGCTTGCCCCGAACAGCTTCGATTTCACCTTGCTGCACCTGACCTATCATGACTTTTACTGGTCGAGCGAAAAATACAAGGTTCCCGTCATGGATCCGAGCAAGGCCGTTGCCCAGATATATGCCGCGACCCGACCAGGCGGCGTTGTGGGCGTGATCGATCATGTTGGCCCGGCGGGCGATACGCGCGCACTGGTGGACAAGCTGCACCGGATCGATCCGCAAGTCATCAAGGATGATTTTGCCCACGCCGGTTTCGTGCTGGAGGCGGAAAGTGATGTGTTGCGCGTACCAGGCGATGACATAAACAAGCTGGTTTTCGATCCCGCTGTGCGTGGCAAAACCGATCGGGTTGTGCTGCGATTCCGCAAGCCCGGCTAGAAAAAAAAGCCCGGAAGCAGGACGCTTCCGGGCTTTGAGTGAAGGGTTTGCCAGAAGCATTCCCTCGGGTCGCAGGAACGCCTCTAGCAGGCGATTCGCGATGAATTTGTGACGGGCGTCACGTCAGCTGAAAATGTCGCCTAGTTTCTGGGGGTTTAGCGGATCGTCGCCAAACCGGTTGGGGCCGTCCGTTCCCTTCAGGCACATGAAGATGAATATGATGATGCCGCCCACATACGGAATGAACTGTATCAGGATAAACCAGCCGCTCTTGTCCTGATCATGCAAGCGCCGGACTGTCACTGCTATCGTGGGTATGAAAAACAGGCCCAGCCAGCCCAGCAGCAAAATACCGCCAACGCCCATGGCAAGCCCGCTAGGTCCCTCAGCGCCACCTGAAAAACCACCGACCAGCGCAAAAAGGAGCATGAGGCCGATTACGACCAAGATGTTGAAAAGATAGAACATCCAGTATTCCTGCCGGCAAGATCGCCCAGTGAATTCCGCATATCGTTTGAGCGGCATCAACATCCATTCCATGGAAAGTCTCCCTCTGTTGCAAAAAGCGCAGGAAAACTGCGCCGGAATACGAGATGATGCAAGCCTGTTGTCGGGGGAGGGGCGCAAGGCTGCTTGATTTCGCTTTTTGATCCGGTAGCCTCGCTCGATATTCGGGGGAGGGCACTCAATGTTCGTCGGCCATTACAGCGCAGCACTGGCTGCGGCAGCGCATCCCAAGGCACCGCGGCTAGGCACATTGTTTGCCGCCGCGCAGCTTGTTGATCTCGGATTTTTCGGCTTCGTGCTGCTGGGCTGGGAAAAGATGCGGATTACGCCCGGCATCACCGTGATGAATCCGCTGGATCTGTATCACATGCCCTGGACGCACAGCCTTGCCGGTGCGGCAGTGTGGGCTGTTGTGTTTGGCGGCATAGTCTGGCTGGCGATGAAAAGCCGGGGCGCAGGGCTGATTGCGGCGGCTGTTGTCCTCTCACACTGGCTGCTTGATGTGCTGGTTCACGGTCCGGATATGACTCTGGCAGGATCGCCGCCCAAATTCGGGCTGGGGCTTTGGAATCATCCGGCCCTGGAAATGCCGCTGGAAGCAGGAATGACGATTGCCGCCTTCTGGCTTTACCTGCGGGCCACCCGCCCTCTCGGGCGCAGTATTGCGGCTCCGGCAATGGCGGTGTTTCTGATTGCGTTGCAGGCCTATGACTGGTTTGGCCCCAAGGCTGCGGCATACGATCCCTCACTCGCGATCATGGCGCTTGTCGCCTATGGCGCGGCAATCGGCATGGCCTGGTGGCTGGGCCGCGCCCGCAAGCACAATCAGGCAAGGTGAAGCCAGACGGGGCGCACATGCGGCTTGCGCAATCATATTACGGTTTTTTGCAATTGTCGGGCTGTGGCCCGGTCTGCATGTTACGTCCCACAACAGTGAGGAACTGATCGGCAATTCACTCTACCTAAAAGGGAAAATTGCCATGAAAAAAATCGCACTCCTTCTGCCAGCCCTAATGCTTTCGGCAATGCCTGCAAAGGCAGATGTAATCGTTCAGGCGCCAGTGACTATCGAACATGACGGCAGTCGTTACACTTATACGGTCACCCAGAAAAACGGTCTGCGTATCATCAGGGGCCAGGAAGAAAAGAGCTTTGACAAGTTCACGCTTTACGTCGGGAGATATATGGTAACCGGCACCTATGGCAACGCTGACGTGTCATTTCCGCTCAAATCGGTGAAGCCATTGACCGGCATCGTCCAGATCGCATCACGCTGACGGGTTCGGGGCGGCGGCACCGTGACGCCGCCCCGTTCAAAATCCCGCTATGTTTCGGGCGCAGCCCTCGCTAAAGCGCGCGCCATGCCAAATTCTACCCAGCCAATCACGCCCCAGATCGTCGCCGAACACGGCTTTACGCCCGAAGAATATGAACGCGTTCTCCACGCGATGGGCCGCGAGCCAAATATGACCGAACTGGGCATATTCTCGGTGATGTGGTCGGAACATTGTTCCTACAAATCCTCGCGCATTCATCTCAAAAAGCTGCCGACCGAAGCGCCCTGGGTGATCTGCGGCCCCGGTGAAAATGCCGGCGTGATCGATATTGGCGACGGGCAGGCCGCGATCTTCAAGATGGAGTCGCACAATCATCCGTCTTACATTGAACCCTATCAGGGCGCGGCGACGGGGGTGGGCGGCATCTTGCGCGATGTGTTCACAATGGGCGCGCGGCCCATCGCCAACCTCAACGCGTTGCGTTTCGGGCGGCCCGATCATCCCAAAATGAAGCATCTGATTTCCGGGGTGGTTTCCGGCATTGGCGGCTATGGCAATTGCGTTGGCGTGCCGACCGTGGGCGGGGAAGTGAATTTCCACCCGGCCTATGATGGCAATATCCTGGTCAATGCGATGACCGTGGGTGTCGCGGATCAGGACAAGATTTTCTATTCCGCCGCCACGGGCATGGGCAATTCCATTGTCTATGTAGGTTCCAAGACCGGGCGCGACGGCATTCACGGCGCGACGATGGCGAGCGCGGATTTCGGCGAGGATAGCGAGGAAAAGCGCCCCACCGTGCAGGTTGGCGATCCCTTTACCGAGAAACTGCTGATCGAAGCCTGCCTTGAACTGATGGCATCGGACGCGATTGTCGCCATTCAGGATATGGGGGCTGCGGGGCTGACCAGTTCCAGCGTGGAAATGGCGAGCAAGGGCGGCGTCGGCATCCGGCTCGATATGGACAAGGTGCCGCAGCGCGAAACGGGCATGACGGCCTATGAAATGATGTTGTCCGAAAGCCAGGAGCGGATGCTGATGGTGCTGAAGCCGGGGCGCGAAGCCTTTGCCGAAGCCATCTTCCACAAATGGGAACTGGATTTCGCGGTGATCGGCGAAGTCACGGATACCGGCCGGATGGTGCTGATGCATCACGGCGAAACGGTGGCGGATATTCCGCTCGCCCCGCTGGCCGACGATGCTCCGCTTTATGACCGGCCCTCTGCCAGCAAGGAAGAGTATAAGGCCTGGGCAAATGTGAAGCCGCTCGGCGATATCCCCGAAAACACGGATATTGCCGCGGATTTGCTGAAGCTGATGGCCAGCCCGGATATCGCCAGCCGCCGCTGGATCTGGGAGCAATATGACAACAAGGTGGGCGGCGATACCGTCCAGCCGCCGGGCGGCGATTCTGCCGTGGTGCGTGTGCATGGCACGGACAAGGCGCTCGCCATCACTACCGATTGCACCCCGCGTTATTGCTATGCCGATCCGTATGAAGGCGGCAAGCAGGCGATTGCCGAGGCATATCGCAATCTGAGCGCGGTCGGCGCGACGCCGCTTGCCGTTACCAACTGCCTCAACTTCGCCAACCCTCAGCGCCCTGAGATCATGGCGCAGATCACCGGTTGCCTGGAAGGCATGGCTGAAGCTTGTCGCGCGCTGGATTTCCCCATCGTGAGCGGGAATGTGTCTTTGTATAATGAAAGCAAGGCAACCGGCGGCGGGAGTGCGATCCTGCCGACACCCGCGATTGGCGGGGTGGGGTTGCTCAAGGACTGGCGCAAGGCTGTGGGGATCGGCTCGCTTCGTGAAGGGGACACAATCTGGCTGGTCGGACACCAGGGCACGCATCTTGGCCAGTCCTCGTGGCTCAGGGTCATTCATGAGCGTGAAGACGGTTCGCCCCCATCGGTTGATCTTATCGCCGAACGTCGCAATGCCGACCAGATTCGCGCGCTGATTGACTCCGGAATCGCGAGCGCTGTACACGATATTTCGGACGGCGGCCTTGTGGTGGCTCTTGCCGAAATGGCACTCGCCGCCAGTATGGGCATCACTGCACGAATGTCATCGGGTTCGACCTGGACGGTCGCCGAGGCGTTCGGAGAGGATCAAGGCCGTTACCTTGTCGCCAGCGCAACATCTGTAGAGGGGGGCGTTGAGGTAGCCACGGTTACGGGAAACACGGTTCTGGGGCTCCCCCTCGCCGACCTCCGCGCCGCGCATGAAGGCTTTTTCCCCGCGTTAATGGACGGGTGACGCTGTTCAAATAAGTTGGATCGCACAAAGCCACGAAGCCACAAAGGGGTGCTATCACAAGCGGCGGCTCCAAATTTTCTTCGTGGCTTTGTGGCTTTGTGGCTTCGTGCGATCTAACTCTGATACTTCCTTTGCAATGTAAATAATTGCTCGAATGCATACAGTGCCGCGAAAGGTAAGTGATGAAGGACATCGAGGCACTTGCAAAAACTGCGGTCGATTGCGGTTTCCAGCTTCACAAGCAACTGGGGCCAGGGCTGCTTGAATCCGTTTATGAGATTCTCATGTGCGAAAGCCTGAGGGAACGGGGATTGGGATTCGAACGTCAGCTTTCGGTTCCGATTACATTCAAAGGTATTGCTATCGAAAATGCCTTTCGTGCTGACCTTCTCGTCGAAGGCCGATTGCTGATCGAACTCAAATCCACAGAAGCGCATTCGCCGGTTCATGCCAAGCAGCTTTTGACCTATCTCCGCCTGATGGATCTCCCACTTGGCTTGTTGATGAACTTTGGTGCCGCAAGTTTTAAAGACGGTATCCGCCGGATCGCCAATGACTATTACCGACCTTGAAAGGCCTCGCCCCGCGTGAAGGCTTCTTCCCCGCGCTGATGGCGGAGTGACACCATTTAAAAAGTCGGATCGCGCAAAGCCACAAAGCCACGAAGGGGCGCGAGCACAAGCGGTGGCTGCAAATCTCCTTTGTGGCTTCGTGGCTTTGTGCGAGATCATTTCCGTTTGCCAAATTTGCGCGGCTATCACAGAAATTACCAATGGTTCGAGGAGGCCGACAATGAGTATGATCCCGCGCGCACTGCCTGTTCTGCTCGGTGGTCTGCTGGGTCTTGCCGCGATCTGGTTTGGCCTCCACTCCGGCTATAGCGAGGCCAACGGCTGGCAGCTCGCCGCACGCTGGACGGCGCGGGTGGGGTTTCCGGTGTTCCTTGTTACCTATTCCGCATCCTCGCTCTATCGCGTGTTCCCGAATGATGTGACGCGGCATCTGCTGCGTACGCGCCGTCAATGGGGTTTAGGCTTTGCCCTCGCGCACACGATCCATCTCTTCGCGCTGGTCACCTTTTTCAGGGTCAGCGGCGCGCCGACGAATCCCGTGACGTTGATCGGCGGCGGTTTTGGATATGTGATGCTCTACGCCATGGCGCTCACGTCCAATGACTGGGCGATGGCGAAGCTGGATCGCAACTGGAAGCGGCTGCACCGGCTTGGCATCCACACGTTGTGGGCAATTTATGTGTTCAGCTATGCCGGGCGGCTGATGAAGCCGCATCCCGAACCTGTGGTGCATGTCTATATGGCACTGGCGCTGACCGCCCTGATGCTGCGCTTCATGTTAAGACGGCGCGTCGGGGGCTGACTGCCAGATTCACTATTGCGAAGCAGTCGCACTTAATGTAGCGAACGATTCGCAATAGCGAGGATGTTCGATGGTCGTCTGTGTATGCAATGCCCTGCGTGAACGTGATGTCCGTGATGCCGCGCGCGGCGGTGCCCGCAGCCCGGGCAAGGCGTATCAGTCGCTGGGATGCCGGTTGCAATGTGGCCAGTGTGTCCCTTTTGCACGCTCTATCATCCAGTCCGAACGCGCGATTGCTTGCTAATCGCAATAGCGAGGAAATCCCGGATTTCTGCCATTTTCTGGCTATTTCCCTTGTCTGTTCGGTGATACGGTCTGCGGGTCTAACGCATCGGAGTGAAGGCCATGAAGGGCGATCCCAAGGTTATCGAATTTCTCAACATCGCGCTCAAGAATGAGCTGACCGCGATCAACCAGTATTTTTTGCATTACCGGATGCTTGAACATTGGGGCGTCAAAAAGCTCGCCAAATTCGAATATGAGGAAAGCATTGACGAGATGAAGCATGCGGACAAATTGTCCGAACGCATCCTGTTTCTCGATGGCCTGCCCAATTTCCAGATGCTCGGTCGCCTGCGCATCGGCGAATCGGTTGAGGAAGTGCTGAAGGCCGATCTTGAGCTGGAGGAAGAAGCCCTGCCACCGCTGCGCGATGCCATCGAATATTGCGAAAAAGTCCGCGACTATGTCAGCCGTGATCTCTTCGCGCATATCCTGTCAAACGAGGAAGAGCATGTCGATACGCTGGAAACCCAGTTCGATATGATCCGTCAGATGGGCATTGCCAATTATATCCAGCTTCAGTCCGAAGCGACAGAAAGC
>JANOAJ010000226.1:0-7207 GCA_031411035.1 Sphingomonadales bacterium | reverse complement strand
CTCAGCGCCCTCAACGCGGCGGCGAAAGATGGCCGCACGCATGTTCATCAGCGTCAACGCGCCGAACAGGAGCAAGTACGCGCCGCCCATCGTCAACAACGGACCGAGCATTTCGCCATTAATCGACGTGCCGCCCGTGCGCATGATGCTGGCTGGCTGGTGCAACGTGCTCCACCAATCGACAGAGAACTTCACGATTGGAAGATTGATCGCGCCGACAAGACAAAGGATGGCCGCGAGCCGCGCTGCGCGCTCTTCGTCCTCTATGGAAGACCAAAGCGCAATATAGCCGAGATAGGTGATGAAGAGGACGAGCATCGATGTCATGCGCCCATCCCATTCCCACCATGTACCCCATGTCGGCCGTCCCCAGATGGAGCCGGTGGCCAGGCACAGGGCCGTGAACAAAGCCCCAGGAAGCGCGCAGGCCCGCGCCGCTATGGCGGCCAGCGGATGCCGCCAGACCAACTGCATCAGGCTGGCAATCGCAATCCCGCTCCACCCCATCATCGAAAGCCAGGCGGCAGGCACATGGACATAAATGATCCGCACGCTTTCACCCTGAAGATAGTCCCGCGGGGTAATAAACAGCCCACCATATATGCCGCAAAGCGCCAGCACCGCCCCGATGACGCCAAAGATCAGCGTCGCCGGGCGTGCAAGCTTCAGGAATCGGGCGGGATTTGCGTAAGCGTGCATTGGGGCGATGCTTTAGGGGCAGTTTTTCAAAGAGGGAAGCGGGGACGGGGATTTTCGAACAGGGCGGGTGTCGGTTCGTCCGCAATCTTGCTAGCCACCGGCAAAACACGGGAATCGTATAATGAAGCGTATCATCTGTTCCATCTCTCTGCTGGCGGCGCTGCCCGGCTGTGCAACCATGCGGATGGCGGCCAATGCACCGCCTGTTACGGTCAAGATCATCGCGCTAAACGATTTCCACGGCAATCTGGAGCCTCCCCGCCTTGCCATCACTGCGCCACTGCCTGATGGCAGCCTGACAAAGGTGCCTGCGGGGGGCGTGGCGTATCTGGCCTCTGCTGTCGATGCCCTGCGTGCGCAAAACCCGAATCATGTTGTGGTGACGGCCGGTGACCTGATCGGCGCATCCCCCCTGATGTCATCCGCCTTTCTGGACGAACCGACAATTGACGCGATGAACCTGATCGGATTGGACATCAGCACGGTCGGTAATCATGAATTTGATCGCGGACGCCAGGAACTGCTGCGCATGGATCGCGGCGGCTGCAGGAAATATACCGCCCGCATCCCCTGCCAGATCGACACGCGTTTTCCGGGCGCCGCCTTTTCCATCCTGGCTGCCAATACGCTGACCGAAAGCGGCAAGCCTCTATTCCCCGCTTATGCCATCCGCAGCTTTGGCAGCGGGCGCGGACGCGTGAAGATCGGCTTTATCGGGATGACACTGAAAGCCACCAACACGCTGGTCAACCCCGGCGGCATCACCGGCCTGACATTCCGGGATGAAGCCGAAACCGCCAATGCACTGATCCCGGTACTGCGCCGCAGGGGGGCAGACGCCATCGTGCTCCTGATCCATCAGGGCGCGCAAACCGATGTTGGCTATAACGACAAAAGCTGCGCGGGCCTGAAAGGCGATCTGCTGCCGGTGCTCGACCGGCTTGATCCGGCGATTGATCTCGTGGTTTCCGGACACACCCATCGTTCCTATATTTGTGACTATGGAACGGTGAACCCGCAGCGCCCCTTCCTCATTACCAGCGCCGAAAAATATGGGGCGCTGCTTACAAACATCACGCTTACCATTGATCCCGGCACTCACCGTGTCATGGCGAAGACTGCGGATAATATCATCGTGCAGAGCGAAGCCTTTGCGGGCGCGACCGGCCCTGTACCTCTGAGCGATGCCTTTCCCCGCTACACGCCAGAACCGCGGGTGGCGGCGCTGGTGGAACGTTACGCCAAGGCAACCGAGGCGCTGCGCTCATTAAAGGTCGGCACCCTCGCCGCCCCCGCTCTGCGTGCGGGAAACGCGGCGAGAGAAAGTGTGCTGGGGGACATCATCGCCGACGCCCAACTGGCAGCCACCAAAGCGCAGGGCGCGCAGATTGCGTTCATGAATCCCTATGGCATCCGCGCAGATATCGTGCCTGGCGGCGATGGAACGGTCACGTATGGCAGCGTCTATACCGTCCAGCCCTTCGCCAACGCGCTTGTCATCAAACGTCTGACCGGCGCGCAAATCCGTGCGCTGCTGGAACAACAGTTCAACAGCGGATCAAACACACTGACGGCTCCCAATGTGCTGCAAGTCTCCGCCGGGTTCCGCTACCGCTATGACCTCACCAAACCCGCAGGCGCGCGGATTTCGGAGATGTCGCTTGACGGCACGCCGCTGGACGATTCGACCTTCTATCTGGTGACGGCCAACGCCTTCCTCGCCAATGGAGGAGACAATTTCACGGTATTCAGGCAGGCTCCCGGCGGCACAGAGGCCGGAATCGATCTGGATGCGTTGCTGGCGTATCTGAAAGCAGCGGGAACGCTTAGGCTGCCAGAGCTGAACCGGATTGCGGGTATGCTTCCCTAGCCAGAAGTTCCGCCACCACATCGTAGGTGCGGGCATTGTCCACGTCGATCGCATTGCGTCCATCGACCAGGATAACCGGCGCGATGTTCAGGCCGATCCGGCGGGAAACCCGTGCGAGCCCGTCCGCAAGCGAAACAAGCCCGGAGCGCATCAGGATCAGATTGATCAAACCGAAGGCCGTGATCACGCGCCGTGCCTGTTTGCGGAACTGGCCACCGCCCCGGAAAATTTCCGCCGCTTTCAACGCTCCCGGCCCGGTCACGGCGTAAAGATTGCAATTGGAATAATGTCCATCGGCAAAGCGATAGAAATTGCGTTGCCCTTCGGGATGCGCCGCCAGAACCGCCTCACGCCTGGTCAGGGCTATGGCCACATCGGCATTGCTCACGGCCCGGACCATTGCGGAAAGCGCGTCGGGCGTCAGCAGCGCATTGTCTGCCGTTGTGATGATCACCGGCCCGTCATGCCCGGCAGCGGCGGTCGCCACACTATCGGCCAGATTGTCACGGGACGCGATGCAGTGCACCTCCGGCGCGATGGCCGCAATCGCGGCAAAGGCGTCCGCTTCCACCGAAACAACGATATGTCCGATAGCGGGATGGGCAAGCCCCGTGCGCAAGACGTGCGCAATCAGCGGCATACCGCGAATCGGGATCAGGCACTTGTGGGATACGCCAGACGCCGCCGCCAGCGGATTGATGACACCCGGGCGCTGGCCCGCCAGCACGATCAGTCTGACACCGGGCATCAGGCGGCCAGTCGCACCTTTTCGGCGCACAGGCCATGCCGCTGATAGCTTTCGGCCACGATCGTCTCGATCAACTGATCATGGCTCCACCCCATCAGTTCGGCTGATTTGCCGAACACCTTTTCCGACCACAAATTGCAGTTCAGATTGACTTCGAGAAAGTTGAGCGTGCCCGTGCGCTCATCGAATCGGAATTCGAAACGGCCATAATCAAAGGGATCAAATACCCGCGTCATCCGGGCAGTGAATTGTCCGATCTCCCCGGCAATGCCCGTATCGGCAAAATGGGTCAGGCGGTATTTATCGCCGCGATCAACCAGATCCCGCTTCTCTGCATGGGTGCGCAAATGGGCGGGGTCTGCCTGTTCGAACAGCATCATGGGCATGATCGCCGGCCGTCCGTGAGTATAGATCACGGGCACTTCAACGTCGCTGCCGTCCAGAAACGGCTCGACGTTCGCATCATGGCCATCATCATGAATTTCAGAAATGGCGCGCGCGACGCCTGCCCAGTCGCCCGCATCACGAACGCCCCAACTGGCGGAAGAGGCGTTAGGCTTGATCACCATGCGCGCTGCCATGGGACATCCCTCCTCGCTGACTGGTGCCCCGCGCCGATAGATGGCCCAGGGTGCCGTGGGCACGCCGCGTGCCACAGCCTCCAGCTTGGTCAGATGCTTGTCATCGGAAAGACCCCGCAGAATCGGGCTGGCACCGAGGAAAGGCAGGCCGAGACGCGTACACAGAAGCGGCAAGAGCATTTCGGAATTGAGGAAACCGCCACGATTGAGCAGGGGAAAGACAAAGTCACAGCCCGGATCGGCAAACAGCGCTTCGTAACTGTCTGCCAGGGACAGATTCACCCCAATCCGTTCCAGCGATGCCCGGATCTCGCGGTGATAGACGGCATGATTCCCGTCTTCATGATGAAGCCCGCCTTGCCAGAACACATGTTTGGCAATGAACAGCAAGCGCACGGCTTCCTTGTTGGCGGGCGAAATCAGCGTCAGTTGCGGCGCGGCGAGAGAGTGGAATTTGAGCATCATGTGCACAAAAATGCACTGCGGCTGTTACAGACGCGTGACCGGCAACGTCATCAAGCTGTCATCACCGGCGGCCATCGAACGAGTTATGGATGAAGCACCGGACAAAGCGGCTTTCGTCTCCCGCCTGCTGGCGTCGGGCGGAGACAGACGCATTCTGGCCAATTCCGGATGGGGCACGAACATCTATGGTGCATCCCCATATCCTCGTGACATGCTCGCCTATTCAGCGACGACTGCCAGTGATATTTCGGCGGATGCCTTCGGCCATCTATGCCGTGTCATTCGGAATTGGGGACCGGGATCGCCCCTTTCGGGGTTCGCTTACCGAGATGCCCTGATTTCCCTGAGGCAGCGCATTCGCGACGCCTATGGGATGGATGAGCAAACAGATATTGTCTTTGCGCCGTCCGGCACCGATCTGGAATATGTCGCGCTCCATCTGGCAGAAGCGCGGTCGGCCAGGCCGGTAGAAAACATCATCCTTGGGCTGGATGAAGTGGGAAGCGGTTGCGGGTTCGCCGCAAGCGGACAATATTTCGCAACAGAAACCGCACTTGCGGACAATCTGGAAAAGGGCAGCTTCGTCGCGGGACTCCAACGCACGACATTGACCGACATCCCCGTGCGGGATTCTGCTGGTCGTTCAAGATCGTCCCGCGCCATCTGTGCTGATTTGGCCGCCACCATCGAGCGCGCGACTGCTGCAGGCAGGCATCCGCTTGCCCATGTCGTGCACGGCTCCAAATCGGGCCTTGTCCTGCCCGACTTCGCCGGGATCGATGCCTTGCGCGACAAATATGGCGACAGCCTGACTTTCGTCGTTGACGCCTGTCAGGCCCGCATCTCGGGTGCGTTCATTCGCGCCTATCTGGAACGGGGTGCGATTGTTTTCGTCACAGGCTCAAAATTCATCGGTGGCCCGCCCTTTTCGGGGATGGCCCTGATTCCGCCCGGCTTTGCAGGACATGCGCCCCTACCCACAGGCTTCCGCACATTGTTTCGCCGTGCCGAATGGCCACGGGACTGGCCGGGCGCCGAACATTTGCCGGAATGCGCCAATCCCGGATTGCTGCTGCGTCTGGAAGCGGCGCTTTTTGAACTGGAACGTTTCGTAGCGCTTCATCCGAAACTTGTGAATGCCACGATCGCCTGTTTCAGCAAAGCGACGCGTTCACTTGCCGAAACGATGGGAGCCGCGCTGGTGACTTCGTCCACCTATGTCGGCGCCCTTGAGTCCGCCACGATGGCGACGCTGGATCTCACACCTCTGTCGGGATCTCCGGATTTTTCCTTGGCGCAGCGGTGGCAGCGGATATTGGCCGCGCGCGGTGTGCGCCTGGGGCAGCCGGTCAAATGTGTGCGGCTGCCCGATGGTCGCTGGGGCGGAACGCTTCGCATCAGCCTGTCAATGCCCACAATCGGCGCATTGTCTGCCCTGCCTGCGGATCAACGCGCGGCCCGGATTGACGGGGATATGCAGCGTATCGCCCATATTCTGGGCGCCGCATGCCGCAAAAGGGTGGCGTGAGCTAACCCCGGCCGATCAGTGCGTTCGCCATGCGGTCCGCCACTTTGGCCGGATTGTCGCCGCTCGCCGCACTTTCATCCCATACGGCATTCAGGCGTTCGGGAATGCCTGCGATCTTGGCATCCACGGTCGCGCGGTCGCCGCCGCCCAGATATTCCAGCGCGACATTGATGATGCCGCCCGCGTTGATCACATAATCCGGCGCATACAGGATACCGCGCGCCTGCACCCGGTCCCCGTCAGCCGGCGTCGCCATCTGGTTGTTGGCACCACCGGCCACTACGGGCACCTGCAACGCGGCGATGCTGTCCTCGGTCAGGATTGCGCCAAGAGCGCAGGGGCTGAACACATCGGCGGCGACGGTCATGATCCGGTCAGCCGCCACAGCTTGCCCACCAAGTTCCCGGGCAAGCGCGGCAGCATGATCGCCATTACGATCAGCCAGGGTGAGTTTGGCACCGGCTGCGGCGCAATGGCGGGCAAGACCGCCGCCGACGCTGCCCACGCCCTGAATGGCGATATGCACGCCTGACAGGCTGTCCCTGTCAAGCGCACGCTTCACGGCGGCCTGCACGCCCAGGAACACGCCCAGCGCAGTCGAGGGGCCGGGATCGCCGCCTGCCCCGCCCTGCTTGGGCGGCAGTCCGGATACGTGGCGCGTCACCCGCGAGATCGCAATCATGTCGTCGGCGGACATGCCAACGTCCTGCGCAGTCACATATTTGCCGCCCAGACTGTCCACAGCGCGCGCAAAGGCAGCGATCATTTCCGGGGTCTTGGTGCCCGTGCCGTCCGCAAGCAGCACGGCCTTGCCGCCGCCCATCGCCAGGCCCGCCATCGCGTTCTTGTAACTCATCCCGCGTGACAGGCGCAGGGCATCGGTAATCGCGGACTGCTTGTCGATATAATGCCAGAAGCGCGTGCCGCCGCCTGCCGGGCCAAGATGGGTCGAATGGACGGCAATAATCGCGGTCAGCCCGCACGCGGCATCGCGGAAGAGGTGGACGGCCTCATGGTCGTCAAAATCAGGCATATCCCAGGGTGCGGTCATGGCAGCGATCCGTGTTGGAAATTTAATGTCCTGATAGCGTAATTAAATTACGCACGCAATCCTTGTTGCGCGGCACCTTCGCAAACTTTCAGGATCAATGGGGCGACCGACGGGATCCGAACCCGCGACCTCCGGTACCACAAACCGGCGCTCTAACCAACTGAGCTACGGTCGCCACAACCGGGCGCGCCATAGGAGCGCGACACACCGGGCGTCAAGCACGATCAAGCGGCAGCAGCGGCTTTTCGACATCTGCCCCGCCTGC
>JANOAJ010000225.1:0-10116 GCA_031411035.1 Sphingomonadales bacterium | reverse complement strand
GGATGGGTGCCCGCGCCGCACATATAGAGCCCCTTCAAGGGCCCGCGATAGGCGCCATTGCCCAGCACCGGGCGCGCGCTCCACAATTGGTCGAGCGACATGTTGCCGTGCATGATATCGCCGCCGACCAGCCCGAATTTGCGTTCCAGCCCCTTGGGCGAAAGGATCATCTTGCCGAGGATTGACGCGCGGAACCCCGGCGCGTGCGCTTCCACCGTGTCGATGATCGTGTCCGCAGCCGCGCCCTCTTCCGCGTCCCAATCGCGCCCGTCTGGCAGAACAGGCGCGAATTGCTGGCAGAACAGGCTGGCGACGTGGCTCCCGGCGGGGGCAAGGCTGTCATCAATCACCGAGGGGATCAGCATTTCGACAATCGGCTTTTTCGACCAGCCATGTTCCTTCGCGTCCAGAAACGCCTTGTCCATATAGTCGAGCGTGGGCGCCAATATGATACCGGACTGGTGGTGTTCACCCGGTTCGGGCAGACAGGTGAAGCGCGGCAGTTCCGATAGCGCGACATTCATCCGGAACGTGCCGGAACCCGCCTTGAACCCCTTTACCCGGCGTTTGAATTCCGGGGAGAGATCCGCATCATCGAACATTTTGCCGTAGAGCAGTTTCGGCCCGACATTGGCAATCACCCGGTCTGCCGCGATTTCTTCACCGCCTTCCAGCGTGACGCCAACAACCGTACCCCCGTCCACCAGCACGCGCGAAACCGGCGCTTCGAGCGAGATTTCCACGCCCATGGCTGCCACGATCTTCGCCATTGCCTGCGTAATCGCGCCCATGCCGCCAATCGCATGGCCCCAGGCGCCCTTTTTGCCATTCACTTCGCCAAACACGTGATGGAGCAGCACATAGGCACTGCCCGGCGTATCGGGGCTGGCATAATTGCCGACAACGGCATCAAAACCGAACGCCGCTTTCACCGCTTCGCTTTCGAACCAGCCGTCAAGCAGCGTGCGTGCGGACTTGGTGAACAAGTCCAGCACATCACGCTGCCGCTCGATCGAAAGACCTGCCAGCTTGCGACCCTGAAGGGCTCCATCGATCAGCGTTTTCATGCCCCCGCCCAGATTGGGGGGCGTTTTCATCGCCAGATCGCGCAGCACATCGGCCACGACTTCGAGCGAGTCATAATAGTGGGGAAGGATATCGGCATCATGCGCCGAAAAGCGCCGGAATTCGGCCTGCGTCCGTTCCAGCCCGCCGCCGAGTTTCAGATAGCCGCCATCTTCCTGAGGCAGAAAATTGGAAATCGGCCGTTCGATCACACGGTAGCCGTGATCGGCGAGCTTCATATCACGGATCACCTGCGGCTGAAGCAGGCTGACCGTGTAGCTGGCGACCGAATTGCGGAAGCCGGGATGGAATTCCTCTGTAACCGCCGCACCGCCAATCACATCGCGACGCTCGACAATGCGGACCTTCAGCCCCGCCTTGGCCAGATAGAAAGCGCAGACCAGCCCGTTATGGCCACCGCCAATGATGAGAGCGTCATATTTCATGGCAGGGCCCTGTAGCTGGAGGGTGGGGTATCAAGGCGCGCTTCGGGGATCAGCCCGCGCAATTTCCGCGCGAACGTGCGCAGGCACACTTCGCTTTCGCCAAGCGGCCCGGGCATATAGGAACGGCTTTCCATCCCCGCCTGCACGCGCGCGATGAGCGTGGTATCCTCCGCATTGACCTGACGGTTGATCCGCCAGTTGAGATAGCGCGCGGCGCGCATCTCCCGCCGGTCATCGGGCAGCGCATAAGCGATTTCGCGGATCAGGGTTTGTGTGGGCGATACGGGAATGAACTGCATGAAATCCACCTGATCGGGGTAAATATCGAAGGCAACATTGGGCCAGAGCTTGAAATAGAGCCAGTGGCGCTGGGCGGCTTCGGGCAGATGACCGACGCGCGGCAGCAGTGCCTGATAGGCACGTTCGGACGGATTGGCGCTGGGCCGTTCGACCAGATCACCCCACATCCGGTCCACATGCGTGTTCGCCTCGATCCCGTAACCGCGTCCAAACAGGCGGGTGAGGCCGGGATGGGCGACAGGAATGTGCAGGCCATCGGAATAATTATCCGCGACATTCTTCCAGTTCACGGCGCGCTGACGCAGCGTCACCCGGCCAAAGGCGCGCATTTCGGGGAAGCGATAGGGGGCGACCATCGCTTCATAAGGTGCCATCATTTCGGCAACCGATGGCCCGCCCCCTTCCAGCCGGATGAACACAAATCCCTGCCAGATTTCGGATTCGGCCATGTTGAGGCCGAGCCGCCCCATATCGAGCGCGGCATAATCCGCCTTGCCGGGCACGCCGGTCAGCCGCCCGTCGGTTTCATACGCCCAGCCATGATAGGGGCAGACCAGCTTTTTCGCGCAGCCGCTTGATCCATCGACAAGGCGCGACGCACGGTGGCGGCAGACATTATGGAAGGCGCGCACCACGCCGTCAGCCCCGCGCACCACGATCACGCTTTCGCCGAGCAGTTCCAGGCTGTGCCAGTCCCCCGCATGTTCAATGTCATTGACATGGCACACCACCTGCCAGCTCGGGCGGATGACGCGGTCCATTTCCACGCGGAAAAACCCCGGATCATGATAGACCCAGCCCGGCAGGCTCAGGCCTTCCTGACCGTCCTGATCCTGGGCAATGGCATGAAGAGTTGCCATGAACGACTCCTTGTTTTACGAGTGTATAACAACATGACCAGCCCAAGACAATCCTTCACGCGCGAAGCGCCCGATGACCGGCGGCAGAGCCTGATCGAAGCCTGCGCGCGCAGCCTGGCGCGGGTCGGGGCGAGCGGCACATCCGTGCGCGCCATCTGCGCCGAAGCCGGCGTCTCCCCCGGGCTGCTGCGCCATTATTTCAGCGGGATCGACGAAGCGGTGGCCGCCACATATCGCTGGACGGGGGACCGGGTTCAGGCCGCGCTGGACGATGCTGTCGCTGCCGCACCGCCGGAACCCAGGGCGCGATTGCTTGCCTATCTGACGGCCAGCTTTGCCCCGCCCATCGCCGATCCCGATCTGCTGGCGACATGGCTGGCCTTCTGGAGTCTGGCCCGCACGGACATTCGTATCGCGCGCGTCCATGCGGAAATCTACGCCGATTACCGCAACGGGCTTGAGGCGCTGATCATGGCCTGCGCGCCCGGCGATCACCGGCTGACAGCGATCGCCCTCACCGCGCTGGTGGATGGCCTGTGGCTGGAGCTTAGCCTGGGCAATGCACCCTTCACCTCTGCCGAAGCAGGCGCGCTTTCGGAACGCTGGCTGGATGCGCTGCTGGTGTGATCCTGCTAAGGCACCCGCATGACCGAAATGACCTATGCGCGCTACCTGGCGCTTGACGATCTGCTGGCCTGCCAGAACCCGCAATCGACCCTTGACGATGAAATGCTGTTCATCATCATCCACCAGACCAAGGAATTGTGGCTGAAGCAGATCATCCGCGAACTGCATCTGGCGAAAGCGCAGATCGCGGCGGACGCGCTTGTCCCTGCCTACAAAGCGCTGGCGCGGGTGAGCCGGATCCAGGCGGTCATGACGCTCAGTTGGGATGTGCTCTCCACGATGACGCCCAGCGACTATTCCCGATTCCGCCATGTGCTGGGGCCAAGTTCGGGTTTTCAGTCAGACCAGTTCCGCACCGTGGAATATCTGCTGGGGCTGAAAGACGGCGCATTCCTGAAATATCAGGAGGACAGGCCCGCCGCCCATGCCGCGTTGCAGGCCGCGCTGGAAGGGCCGAGCGTCTGGGATGAAGCCATCGCCGCCATTGCCCGGGCCGGTTTTGCCATTCCTGCGGCCATATTGTCGCGTGACCAAAAGACGCCGCATACCCATTGCGTGGAAGTGGAAGCGGCCTTTCTGGAAGTCTATCGCGATCCCGAACGCTGGTGGGAGCTCTATCAGTTGGCCGAAAAGCTGGTCGATCTGGATGACGCGATGGCGACATGGCGGCACAAGCACGTGCTGACCGTGGAACGGATTATCGGTGGCAAGCGCGGCACGGGCGGCACAGCAGGCGTCAACTATCTTCAGTCCACCCTGCCCAAGCGCGCCTTCCCCGAACTGTGGAGCCTGAGGACACAGTTATGAGCTTCAAGCCGCTCTTTTCGCGCGCGCTGGCAGCGGCACCGGAGCGGTTGCACTTTGCGGCGCACAGCCATCATCTGTGGCCCGATGCGAGCTTTGACGGGCAGATGCAGGCCTGGGAAGATGCCGCCGCGCTTGCCGACCACAAATGGGACAAGGTGATGGGGCCGGTCTGGGCCGAGGCGCAGGGCCATATCGCGCGGGAACTGCACCTTCCCGATCCCGCCACGATTGCCTTTGCGCCCAACACGCATGATCTGCTTGTCCGCATCGTTTCCGCCTTGCCCAAGCGCCCGCTGCGCGTGCTGGCCACGGACGGCGAGTTTCACAGCTTTCGCCGCCAGATGGGCCGCTGGGTGGAAGCAGGCGAGGTCGTGCTGGAAACCGTCGCCGCGCGGGACATGGCCGAAGCGGCTGCGCGCGGCGGGCAGGATCTGATCTTTGCCAGCCAGGTGCTGTTCAGTTCCGGCACGGTGCTACCCGGCCTGGCGGCGCTGGCGGCGCTGGCCCGGCCGGAAGGGCCGTGGGTGGTGATCGATGGCTATCACGGCTTCATGGCCATCCCGACGGACCTTTCGGCGATAGCCGACAAGGTGTTCTACATGGCCGGGGGCTATAAATATGCGATGGCGGGTGAAGGCGTGTGCTTCCTCCACGCCCCGCCGGGATTTGCGCCGCGCCCGGTGGTGACAGGCTGGTACGCCGCCTTTGACGCCTTGCATCTGCCTTCCGGAGAGATTGGCTATGCGCCGGACGGGCGCCGCTTTCTGGGCAGCACCTTTGATCCGTCCGGCCTCTACCGTTTCAACGCCGTGCAGCGGATGCTGGCCGCGCAGGGGCTGACGACAGATGCGATTTCCCGCCATGTCGCCGATTTGCAGGCACGCTTGCTTGGCCAGTGTAGCGCGAGCGGACTGCAGTTGCTCAACCCGCTTTCCGATACGCCCCACGCCCGGTTTCTGGCGTTTCGGGGCCCGAAGGCGTCAGGCATTCACGCCCGTCTCGCGGATCGGCATATCGTGACTGACGTGCGCGGCGATGTGCTGCGTATAGGTTTCGGCCTGTATCATGATGATCAGGACAGTGACCGGCTGGCCGCGCTCTGGCCCGACTGACGCTTGGGGGCGTTGCATTCCGGTGTCCCCGCGCCAATAGAGTGCCCATGCGCTGCCTCTTTGCCCTTTGTCTGGCTGTTGCGCTGCCAAGCGCGGCGCGCGCGGACGATCTGGTCGGCCATTACTATCTGCAGGGCGTATTCGAGACAGGATCGGAACTGCTGTTATCTGCCGATGGGCGCTATCAGTGGTTTTTGAGTTATGGCGCGCTTGACCAGCAAAGCACGGGCCGCTGGGTGCGGAGCGGCGACACAGTGACGCTGACGGCCACTCTGCCTGCAGCCGATGCGCCCCTGTTCCGTTTCACGGGCATCGCGCCCTGGGATGTCAGTGCAACCCTGGCCCTGAAAGACCGGGAGATCGGGCGCGCCGGGGAAGCGGCTGTGCTGCGCTGCCCCTTCCTTGCGGGCGAGGCCGATGCCGCTGCGGCCGCCCGCATGGCTGTTGATGAACCGGAGATCACGCCGCAAACCGCACCGGCCGCGGCGCCAGTGGCGCTGAAGGCGGCCGAAGTGGCGCGGCAGGCGGCCGAAGCGGCCCTTGCCACATTTGTGCAGGCACCGCCCCGTTCTGCCAACTGGCAGGCCGCTTCGGACAAGGCGCGTGATGCGCTTGGCGTGTATCGGGCGCGGCGTTTCCGCGCGCAAGATCTCTATGCAGAGGCCAGCCTGCCCATGCCCGATCTGCCGGAGATTGCGCCGCCAGCCCTGTGTCAGGTGCCCGGCGATGCAGAAACCTTCCCCGATCCTGCGCCGCAAATTGCCGTGCGCGTGCGCGATGCGGACCGGCAATTCGGCCTGCAGGATGCGCGGATCCGCTTCACCTACGGCGATGGCACGGTGGCGCAGGATGTGACAGGTGAGGGCGGATGGGCGTTTGCTTCCCTCCCCAAAGCCGCGCCGCTTATCCGGATCGCACTCCACCGGGACAAGCAGGGAGGCGACAATCTGGCGGGCGCGGACGCGGAATTTGACGTCATGCTGGCGAGAGACGGGATCGTGACGCTGGGCTTCGACGTGACCCGCCTGATCGCGCCGGCATTCACAACCCTGGTGCTGACGATCGACAAGGGGGCACTGGTGCCGCGCGAATGGGGGCGTGGCCGCTACACGAAATAGCGGCAATCGCCCGGTTTCATCCGGTGGTGACAGCAGAGTTGACCGCCACGGACACATCGTCACAATAACTCCACGAAAACGATTGATGATGGTTTTGCACAAGGGGATGGATATGACACTCCAGATTGACCGCCGCGCTTTGCTTGTCACGGCCGGATTCGGGCTTGGCAGCCTGCTCCTCCCGGGCGGATCGCTTGCGGCGCAGGCACTGAGCGCGGCAAAGGGCTTCACCCACAATGTCGCTTCGGGCGAGCCGGGGCCGGATTCTATGCTGCTCTGGACGCGCTTCGTGCCTGCCACGCGCGGCCCGGCGCGGGTGAGCGTCGAAATGTCTGACAGCGCCGATTTCCGCCGGATTGTGGGTGGTGGCCAGATGGTGACAGGGCCGTGGCGGGATTATACGGTGAAGATCACGGTGGACGGGCTGGAACCCGGCCGCCGCTATTTCTACCGCTTCACCGGGCCCGATGGCAGCGTCTCCCCGGTCGGGCGGACAAAAACCCTGCCTGCGGGCAAGGTCAGCCGGTTCAACGTAGCGGTCTTTTCCTGCTCAAACCTGGGCTATGGCTATTTCAACGGCTATGCCCATGCCGCCGCGCGTGGCGATATTGATCTGGCGCTGCATCTGGGTGACTATCTCTACGAATATCATCTGGGCGGGTATGACAGTGGCAAGATCGATGCCCGGACACTGATGATCGATCCGCAGAGCGAGATTCTCTCGCTCACTGACTACCGCCTGCGCTACGCGGCCTATCGCAGCGATCCCGATCTGCAGACACTCCACCAGAATGTGCCGATGATCCCCAATACGGATGATCATGAAGGGGCCAATGACAGTTGGGAAGGCGGCGCCCAGAACCATCAGCCCGATGAGGGCGACTGGACCAACCGCAAGGACGCCGCGATGCAGGCCTGGCATGAATGGCTGCCTGTGGGCGAACAGCCCTGGAAGACGTACGAGATTGGCGACCTGGCGACCTATTTCCGTACCGATACCCGCATGATCGCCCGGTCCCGGCCCTGGGCCTGGGGCGAGATCCAGCGGGGGAATGACATTCCCGCCGCCTTGAAGGCATTTCGTGACGGCCCGTGGCAAGACCCCGCCGCCACGATGCTGGGCAGCGAGCAGGAAAGCTGGCTGTCCCACGCCTTTGCGGCCCACGCCCGCGCGCGCAAGGGCTGGGCGCTGCTCGGCGTCGGCACCAATATCGGCTATAACATGACCCCGCCCGAAGCGATGGACTGGATCGGGCCCGAAGCCGACCGCCGCACGCGATCCTATATGGAAACCGGGATTGCGGCGGGCAAGGCAGGCATGCCCTATAATCTCGACAATTGGGGCGGCTATCCCCAAGCCCGCGCGCGGCTGCTGAAATCGGCGCAGGGGGCGGGGCTGGATCTGATTGCGGTTACCGGAGACAGCCATAATGGCTGGGCTTTTGATCTGGCGCAGGATGGCAAGGCCGCGGGCGTGGAATTTGGCGGCCACAGCATCACATCGCCCGGCATGGAACAGGCCTTTGGCCGCACCGATCCGGCCGTGGTGCTGCGCGGGCTGGTGGCGAACAGCACCGAGTTGCGCTGGGCTGATACGTCCAACCGCGGCTATATGCTGCTGTCCCTCACGCCGGAGGCAGCAAGCAATGAATGGGTGGCGATGGACACCGTGGCCAGCCGCTCAACCGCAACCAGGCCGGGCCACAGCATGAAAGTGCGGCGTGGGCGAAACATGCTGGAGGGGTGAGGCCGATCATCCCCACGTCGCCCCTGCGCAGGCAGGGGCCTGTGTGGGGTTTGGCACCCGGACGGCAAACCGGCCCCTGCCTACGCAGGGGCGACGATTCACCGTCCTTCGATGCCCTCAGAACTTCAGCGTGCCCGTCACGAACACCTGACGCGGATTGCCGTAGAACGCCGTCAGCGTGCCTTCCTTGCCGAGGGCAGAAATTGGCAGGCCGTTGGGCGTGGTCGCAATTACGCCCGTTGTCGGATTGGCCACCGCAAAGGTGTAGCCCGACGTCTTGTACTTCTTGTCGGTCAGGTTCTTGCCATGCAGGCCGAGGCTCCAATGTGCGCCCGGCGCGGTATAGACAAGGCTGGCATCAAACAGCGCGAAGCCGTTCTGGTCGATATAGGGGTTGGGGATTTCGAACTGATAGGTCTTGCTGCGGTATGACAGGGTCGTGCCGAAGGAAAGATCGCCCGCACCGAGCGGCGCGGAATAGGCAAGGGTGCCGCTGGCCGTCCATTTCGGGGTGTTCTGAACCTGGCGGAAGGCCGCCACATCGGTGGGAACACCGCCGATATTGGAAATATATTTCTTGTACTGCGCATCGATATAGCCAAGCGTTCCCGAAAGGGTGAGCTTGTCACCAGAGGTGGCGAGGTCTTCTCCAACCCGCGCCCGCGCTTCGAATTCCAGGCCCTTGAAGGTGGCCTTGCCGGCGTTCGAAACGACGCCGCAGAAGCTGGGCAGGCCGCCCACGGTGCAAGCCACGGAGCCGGGGATCTGCACATCGACATAATCGGCATAAAAGGCCGCCAGCGCGACGTTCAGGGCACCATCGAACAGGTTGCCCTTGTATCCCACTTCATAGCTTTCCACCTTTTCGGGCTTGAAGCTGAGGAAGGCCGCGATCTCGGCATCGTCGCGCACACCGTTCTTGTTGGTATCGGGCGCATTGGCCCCCACGCCGCGCGGATCAAACCCGCCGCCCTTGAAGCCCTGTGCATAGCTTACATAAAGATTGTGATCGGGGCTGGGCTTGAACGACAGCGACGCGCGCGGGGTGAATTTGTTGAAGTTGCGGGTGCCCCGGAAATTGGTTCCCGGTGCCCCGAACGCGACGCCAAGGCCGCCGAACACCGGCGATCCGCCACCGATATAGTTTTGCCGCAGGATGCGGGCATTGCGTTCATCCCAGGTATAACGGCCGCCCAGCGACAGGCTGAGCTGATCGCTGAAATCATAGGTGAAATCGCCAAAGACCGCATAGGTTTCGGTCTTCACATCCGCTTCGGTGAACGCGGTGAGGCCGGCGACTGTGGTGAACAGGCGGACGTCGAACAGCGTGTCCGCCTTCGCATCGAGATAGTAGAAGCCGACAAGCCCCTTGAGATGATCGCTTTCATAGAGGATCTGGAATTCCTGGCTGATCTGCTCGTTGCGGTAGATGCCGGGAACGTCGAGATCGACAGCGGGCAGAGCGTCAAAATCGATCGGCGTGGCCGATGTGTCCTTGCGCCACGCGCTGATTGACCGCAGCGTCACGGCATCGGTCAGTTCGGCCGTGATGTTCATTGCCAGGCCGTAGGCTTCGATTTCCTGCTTGGGATCGTTGAGGCCGCCGCGCGTGTCGAAGACGTTCTTGAGGATCGGCGCGCCAGAGACCAGACCGGGGATCAGACGGGTGCCGCCGCGCGGGTTGCTCTTGTCCTTGGTATAGTCGCCCGAAATGCGGATCAGCACGGGCTGGCCATAGCCGCCGATTTCGAACGTGCCGCGCGCCGCCCAGACATCCTTGTTGTAATTTTCGAGTCCCGTGGTGAGGTTGGTGCCAAAACCGCCGCGCGAAAGCCGCGCACCCGATGCACCTACGCGCACGATCTTGCCAAGGGGTGCGCTGGCCGTAACGATCAGATCGGCCTGATCATCGGTGCCATAGGTTCCCTTGATCTTGACCGACAGATCCTGCGGGAGCGATTTCGTGACATATTTGATCGCGCCGCCAATCGTGTTGCGGCCGTATAGCGAACCCTGCGGCCCGCGCAGCACTTC
>JANOAJ010000224.1:0-1687 GCA_031411035.1 Sphingomonadales bacterium | reverse complement strand
CGTATAGGTGCCAAGGGGCACCTGATGCTGAACCGATGGAACGCCTGCGGTCTCGTTGCCATCCCCGTTCACGCGCGGACCCAGTGAAGGGAGTGTCCGGACCAGCGCCGGGGGTTGTTTCGTCGCCACGCCGCTCAGATGACGATAATCGAAGCTTTTGCCATAATCATAGTCGGCGAATTCGTTGATATGTCCGTCAGGCTGCAACGCGCCAGGAATGGCGGGCCAGCCCATTGCCATTGCGTGGGGCGGCACAAGATCGCCAGCGGCCAGTGTGGGATAACGGCTGGCAGGCGGCTCCTTTCCGTCCTTCACCCAGGCGATCAGAATGTTGATGGCAACCCGGAAACTGTCCGTCGAAGGATTGGGATTGCCCCGGAGAACGCATCCGCCCGGCACGGCGTCGCCGCCCGATGCGAAACCCGTGCCGCGGCCGCCAGCATGGGTGACGCCGGGGAAATAGTAGCGGCGAACAGTGGCGGGCAGGGGAATGTCTGCTTTGGCATCCGTGCCCACCAGCCCTGGCGACGCGCGCAACCCCCAGATCTCGGCGGCGCCAAAAGTCTCGACAATTTTAGGGCAGGTTGCCGTGGCGGTGCAGCGATCCAGAAAGCTGGATGGGCCGCGATGGCGGATCTTGTCATCATAGCGCGCCCACCAGAGCGTGCCTTCGCTGCCAATCTCATACCGTCCGGCCGCACCGCCCGGTACGCCGAAGCGGACATTGAGCGGCACTTGCCGCGCGGCGATATTGACGGCCAGCCCGTCAAAGACACGCTCGCCAGCCTCGCCCGCATTGAAACCAAGATGCACGAAACTGCGCAGGAAATTGCCCGATTGCGATGTGCCGCTCGCCACTGTCCACCGAACCGGCGCCGCGACCGGATTCGGATTTCCGAAACCATCTGCCTTGCCGCTGCGCAGGAACGTGACCAGATCGCGCGTCATCGCAAAGCCGATGCCCTGCACCAGCGGGTCTTTGCCCTGATAGGTCAGAACATAAGCAGCGTCGGGATCAAAGCCACCCCGCAGGCAGAGCTTGGCCGGGTCAGGCGTGCCGGGAAAAGGCATCTTGCTGCAATCGGCAAACGCCCAGTCTTTGGAATCCACGACCCGTCCGGGCTTGCCGCGTCGCTCAATCAGCAGCCGCGCTTTTCTCGTCTCAAGCGATACGGGCAGGGGCTTGGGGGTTATCCGGCCAAAACCGCCGACAATGGCAACGCTTTTTGCGGCGGCAGGCACGTCGATCATGCGTGCCAATACCAGCCCGGTTACGCCCTTCGCCACCGGCACAGTGGCAGTCTGGAGGGATTTTTCCGGCGCAATGTCTCCCTGCCATCCGCTCAATACCCGCACACGCCCGTCATTATCGGCCCCCGTAACGATGCCGTAACCGCGATTGGGGACGTTGTAGAACAGCAGCCCGTTCAGGTTCCGGGGCGCGGTTGGCCGGTCAATCGCAAAGGTCGCGCTATATTCGACCATCCCCCGGGCGTTGCGGGGTGCCTTGTCGATGTCCGTGATGATCCGGTTGTGCGGATCACGCGGGTCAAGTTCCCCGTGGAAAATGCCGGACAGGGATTCATAGTCCGGCTGCCCCGCTTTTGCGGGAAGCTGCTTTGACTCCTGAATGTCAATCCGTGTCAGCCGCGCCTGAGACTCGCCGGTAAAGGAGATTGCCGAAAGC
>JANOAJ010000223.1:0-6076 GCA_031411035.1 Sphingomonadales bacterium | reverse complement strand
GTCTGCATGGCCTATTTCGGCGATGGCGCGGCCAATCAGGGGCAGGTCTATGAAAGCTTCAACATGGCCTCGCTATGGAAGCTGCCCATCATTTTCGTCATCGAAAATAACGGTTACGCCATGGGCACCAAAGTGGATCGCGGCAGCGCGGAAACCCATTTCCACCGGCGCGGCGATGCGTTCCGCATACCTGGCGTACAGGTGAACGGTATGGATGTGCTGGAAGTGCGCGCGGCTGCTGAAGTGGCTCTCGATTATGTGCGCGGCGGAAACGGGCCGATGTTGATGGAACTCAAAACCTATCGCTATCGCGGCCATTCCATGTCTGATCCGGCCAAATATCGCAGCCGGGAAGAAGTGCAGGACATGCGCGAAAAACATGATCCGATCGAAGGTGTAAAAGTGGATATGCTCGCGGCAGGGATCAGCGAGGATGCGATCAAGGAAATCGACAAGGATATCCGCAAGATCGTGAGCGAGGCGGCGGATTATGCCGAAACTTCGCCCGAGCCGGACATGGCCGATCTCTATACTGACGTGCTGGTGGGGCAATACTGATGGCCATCGAACTCAAAATGCCCGCGCTCTCCCCGACCATGGAAGAAGGCACGCTTGCCAAATGGCTGGTGAAGGCCGGAGATGTGGTGAAGTCCGGCGATATTCTTGCCGAGATTGAAACGGACAAGGCCACGATGGAATTCGAGGCCGTGGATGAAGGCACGGTGAGCGAGATCCTGATTGCTGACGGATCCGAAGGCGTGAAAGTCGGCACCGTGATTGCGCTGATCGCGGGCGAGGGGGAGGATGCCGCTCCGGCCGCTCCGGCCGCTCCGGCCGCTCCGGCCGCTTCGGCACCTGCAGCGCCGGCGCCAGTCGCGGCGGCAGCACCTCCGGCGCCGCCGGCGGCCCCCAAACCTGTTGCGGCTGCGGCCCCTGCGCCTGCGAGTGACTGGACCGGCCCGACCGTCAAGGTCACTGTCCGGGAAGCGCTGCGCGATGCGATGGCTGAAGAAATGCGCGCCGATGACCGTGTCTTCGTGATGGGTGAGGAAGTGGCCGAATATCAGGGCGCTTACAAGGTAACCCAGGGGCTGCTTGAAGAATTCGGCCCGCGCCGGGTGATTGATACGCCGATTACCGAATATGGCTTTGCCGGGATCGGCACGGGCGCGGCGATGGGCGGTTTGCGCCCGGTGATCGAGTTCATGACCTTCAACTTTGCGATGCAGGCAATCGACCACATCATCAATTCGGCGGCGAAGACCAACTATATGTCTGGCGGGCAGATGCGGTGCCCCATTGTGTTCCGTGGCCCCAATGGCGCGGCGTCGCGGGTTGGCGCGCAACACAGCCAGAACTACGCGCCCTGGTATGCCAGTGTGCCGGGCCTGATCGTGATTGCGCCCTATGATGCGGCGGATGCCAAGGGACTGCTGCGCGCCGCGATCCAGTCACCCGATCCGGTCGTGTTTCTGGAAAATGAACTGCTCTATGGCCGTTCGTTCGATATCCCCGATGGTGATGTCACGCTCCCCATCGGCAAGGCGCGGACGATGCGGTCGGGCACTGACGTGACGATTGTCAGCTATTCCATCGGGGTTGGCATGGCGCTTGATGCTGCCGAACAACTGGCGGGTGAGGGGATCAGCGCCGAAGTGATTGACCTGCGCACGCTCCGTCCGCTCGATACCGCGGCGATCCTTGAAAGCCTCTCACGCACCAACAAGCTGGTGGTAGTTGAGGAAGGCTGGCCGGTTTGCGGCATCGCCAGCGAAGTGATCGCGGTCTGCATGGACGAAGGTTTCGACGATCTTGACGCCCCCGTGGCCCGTGTCTGCAACGAGGATGTGCCGCTGCCTTATGCCGCAAATCTTGAGAAGGCCGCCATCATCGATGTCGCCAGGATCATCGCTGCCGTCAAGAAAACCTGCTATCGCTAGTCAGGTCGAACTGAAGGCCGTGCAGGAATAGACAGCCGCCGCCGGGCTGGGATTGTAAATCTGCGTAAGGTCACGATCTTCGCGCACGATGAACGAGGCTTCGTAGCGGATTGTTCGGGCGGGGATGAACATCGTCGTGAACAATGGCTTATAGTCATAGACGACTTCCACGAACATCACGGCCGTGTTGGCAGGCGCCGTGATGCGGGCGGAGGCGACGCCCATACCGGCGAAAGAGGTGCCGGTGGCACCGGTGCCCTGGGTGCCATAGGCAGACGTGGCAGACTTTGAACCGATGCAGCGCTGCCAGTGGATCCACTGGCCGCCGCTGGCATTCTGTTCCAGGCTGGAGAGGATCACCCGCCCGCGCGTGGTGAGATCGATGCCGTTCGTCTGCTTCTGCATCCCGATAAAGCTGTCCGCCACATCGGATTCGCGGATCTGCACACGGGACAGCGAGGATTCCATGCCCACCCGCGACATATTGTCCGCCAGCGCCATCGCTGCCTGGCTGACCCGCATGTTGACGCTGGCAAGGTTGGTCATTTCCAGCCCGTAGCCAATGGTCAGCACCAGCAGCGGAAAACAATAGGCAAGCTCGATCACGGCAAGGCCGCTGCGATCCTGGCGCAAAGCCTGCGCGAAACCGATCAACTTACGCATGGGGTGAAACGCTCCCGAGATCATGTGCACACCGCGACCGCAGAGGCGCGTTGCTGCGTGGAATAGGGCTGGTTCCGCAGCACGGTTGTGGCGGATACTATCTGTGTCGAACTCCATCCCAGCATCCCGTAAAGCGGGAAAATACGGGGATAGGAAACTTGCGCCGTATAGACGACAATATCGCGCGCGCCGCCGGTGCCGTTTGAACCCGAATCCGCATCCCAGGTGCCGTTGCCATTTTCATCCTGGAAACATTCGCCTGCATCGCGGATGCCATTGGCATTGCTGTCCGTGAAATTTTCGGCCTGGCCCGCACGGGTGAAACTTTCGTAATTCTTGCGGGTGAAGGTGAACGTGCCATTGTCCACAATCGGCGCGACCTGCAACCGGACGCGCGCGTCAAGGCTGCTTGTCGCCCCGGCGCCGCCTTCCAGCGTGGCATCGCGCGCCGCTTTCTGCACCGCGCCCTGAAGCGTCGAAGAGATATAGGCGCGGTAGCTCAGGTCAAAAGAGGCCATGAGCAGCAGGAACAGCACGGGGGCGACCATCGCGAATTCAATCGCGGCGGCACCGCGCGCTTCGCGGCGCAACCGGGTGAGTGCGGCGCGGATCATTGCGAAAGCCTAAGGGAAGCAATACGCGCGGCAATCGCGCGGAAATTGGTCCGCAGGCTGGCCGCGTCTCCGGCAAAGAATATGCGCCCCGGGTCTGCGCAGGCCGTCAGTTCCGGCGTGGTGGCTGTGCCAAAGGCAACAACCCAGATCTTGATATTCTTGGCCCGCGCGGCGTTGCACAGGGCAACGAACCGGTTGTTGTGCAACGTCTCAAGGTTGGGTGAGCCGCCATACATGGAGCCGGTGACCCGCCGATCCAGCTTTTCCATGCCGTGCAGGCCATAGATCCGGTCATTCGGGGCCATGTCACCATCGGTCATGAAGATGATGTTGCGATCAATCGGTTTGCCATTGGGCGCCGCGGCATTCTCGCTCGCGAACAGGCCTGTGGGAGAAATCAGCCGGGAACCCCAAATCATGCCGACATCGTGGTAAGTGCCGCCAATGGCGCGGAAATCCGTTGCGTTGACATAGTTCTGCACTTCGGATTTGGTCATGACTTCCAGCTTCTGCGCGCGTTTGGGGCACGCATAATAGCTGTTTGCGCCGGTTGGCTGCCAGTTGTTCGACGTGCTCGTCTGACTTGCGAGGCCCGGACGCTCCCAGATCATCGCGGGAAAGGCTGGCCGCCAGCGTTCATCGTCTGTCGCGGGAACCAGATCAATCTGCAAATCATAGGCAGTCGAGGGGATGGGCGAAAAGGTTGCATCCGATTCTGTGTCGGAATCTTCGATGCACCCATCCCAGGTATAGCTGGTATTGGTTCCCGACGTGGACGCTGTGGCAAGGGCAGCAAGGGTGTAGGTTCCGTTGCTGGTAACCGTGCCTGTGGTGCCTGTCGCGATGCTCACCGATCCGCCCGTCTTGAACGAACTGACATCAATCGAGGATTGCTGATAGACCCAGTTGGTGAAGAAATAGCGGCCCGTGGCAGTGTAGGTCGTGGTGACGTCCGTCTTGGTGCGGCGACAGCTTTTGGTCGTGCCGCTGGTATCGGCAGCGCCGGACCAGCCCCAGTCATTACCGGACGTGGCATTGTTGGAATAGCTGGTGCTTGTCGTCGGGCTGGGGGCTGTGCCGCTGGTAACCGGATTGCTGCCAACCGACGGATATCGGTTGCGTCCATAGTCTGAGCATTGCGTGGAAGAAATGCCGGTTCCGCCGCCATAGGTTTCCACCGTGTTGACCGGCGATCCCGGCGTCGCGGTGTATTCCGGGGTGTTCATGTTCGCGTCACGACTCTGATAGGACCAGCTATTCACGATATAGGCTGGCGGAAGGATCCCGTTGGTCTGGCTGGTTGAGCCCAGATTCACGCCCGACGAATAGGGGACAAAGCCATAGCGAAGCTGCGATGTGGTGGTGGAGGCGTCACCCAGCACATCATAGAAATCAACGACCGCTTGCTTCAGCGTGGCGATCTTGGAACCAGTGCCGCTGCCGCAACTGCTGCCATCGGGGCAGTCCGCCATTGAGCCCGTGACGTCCAGAATGAACATGATGTCCGTATTGGCAACTTCCATCTTTGACCGGCAGGTGACGGACAGATCCATATACTGATTGCCGAACAGGGTCATCACCGTCATCGGCAGTCGGGCGTTGGCCGTGCCGTTCACGTTCAGATCGCTGTCCACTGTGGGCGTGAACGCGATGTTGCTTGTGCCAAAGGCCCCGGTGGGGAAATTGTTGTTGAAATAATTCTGAGCTGTCGAAGACGATGTCGTGTCCCAGGTTCCGCCAGCCATCGTCTTTCGACCGGCAAGCGCGCCGGCGTCGCAAGCCTGTTGCAGGCGCGACTTGACAAGATAGCTGCGGCTCATGTCCACGCCGGCACCCACCATCGCCATCAGCGGAATAAGTGCACCCGCCACAAGCATGATCGTGTTCCCCGCCTTGTCTTCGCGCAAGCGGCGGAGAAAAGGCGTGGTGCAGATGGCACGATTGCTGGATTCCACTCTGTTATGCATCAACATTTCCGGTTCACGTCGTAAGACTGATGGGTGCCCATGCAGTAAAAACGGATAACGGCTGCTGAAGTGATTGGGTTAATGCAATCTTCGCCTTAAATTGACGTCATGTTAGGAAAATCCCGGAATTGAGCCATTTTGACAGCCTTGGGGCGGATCGCGTGATTGCGCTGGCCTATGCGCCCGCCGCACTTCGGCCCGATTTTGAAGCCTTGCTGTTGCTGGACGCTGCGCTTGCCAACGCCGTCCGCGCCGCGCGGGAACCCATGCTTGGCCGGATACGCCTGGCCTGGTGGCGTGAGCAACTGTTGATGGGCGAAGGGGCGGAGCGGTCTGCCGATCCGGTTCTGGAGGCGATACGGTCCTCCATTGGCCGTCATGACGTCATCCGGCATCATCTGGCGGAAATGGTAAATGGCTGGGAAACGCTGTTGGAGGAGGGGCCGCTTCCCGAATCCAGCCTTGACTCCTATGCGCGCGGACGAGGTGAGTCGTTGTTTGCCGCTGCGGCAGGCTGTGCGGGAATTGCGGCTGATGCGTCGGTTCGTGCCTGCGGGGTGATATGGGCGCTGGCAGATCTGGCGGGCCGTTTCACGGATAGGGAAACAGCGGAACGCGCGCGGGCGCGGGCCGGCAAGTCATTGCCGCGCCTTGATAAGAAGCTGCGACCATTTTCCCTGCTTGCCGGTCTTGCCGCAGATGATGCGCGGCGCGAGCCCGAGAAGCGAATTGCGCCTGGCTCTCCACGCCGGCTTCTGCAAGCGCTTGGCATTGTATATTTTCGACGCTAAATAGAGCGAGTAGGGTTTGGCTCTCGTCGCCCCTGCGCAGGCAGGGGCCTGTATGACGCTTGGCTCCCGGCTCCCGCAGAGGCCCCTGCCTGCGCAGGGGC
>JANOAJ010000222.1:0-6736 GCA_031411035.1 Sphingomonadales bacterium | reverse complement strand
GAAGCAATCCAGAATGCCGTCATAGAGCTGGATTGCTTCGTCGCTGCCCTCCTCGCAAAGACGGCATCGCGAAATCAAAATCATCAGAGTCTACCCGGCCCGCTCCCGCCGCAACCCGTCCCAATAGGCGATCCGTTCGCGGATCTTCGCTTCAAAGCCGCGTTCGACTGGTGCGTAGAATGTCGCGGGTGCCATGCCGTCCGGCCAGTAGTTCGCGCCCGAAAACCCGCCTTCGGCATCATGATCATAGGCATAGTCCTTGCCATAGCCGATGTCCTTCATCAGCCTGGTTGGTGCATTGAGGATATTGGCCGGCGGCATCAGCGATCCGGTGTCACGTGCGGACTTCCAGGCGGCTTTCTCCGCCTTGTAGGCTGCATTGGATTTGGGGGCCGTGGCAAGATATAGGCAGGCCTGCACAATGGCGAGTTCGCCTTCCGGGCTGCCCAGAAAATCGTAGGCGTCCTTGGCCGCAAGGCATTGCACCAGCGCCTGGGGATCGGCGAGGCCCACATCTTCGCTGGCAAAGCGAACCAGGCGGCGCAGCACGTAAAGCGGCTCCTCGCCCGCCACCAGCATACGCGCCATATAATAGAGTGCCGCTTGCGGATCGGAACCGCGCAGCGATTTGTGGAGCGCGGAAATCAGGTTGTAATGCCCTTCGCGATCCTTGTCATATACCGGCATCCGGCGGTGGAGAAGTTCGGAAAGGGCGGCGGGATCAAGCGGGTCAGCGATCCCCATCGAAAAGAGGGTTTCGGCCTGATTGAGGAGGAAACGACCGTCTCCGTCCGCACTCGCGATCAGGGCCGCGCGGGCGTCGGGAGTGAGGGGCAGGGCACGATCTTCAACCGCTTCTGCGCGCACCAGCAATTCGTCCAGCGCCGCGGCGTCAAGGCGGTGGAGGATCAGCACTTGCGCGCGGCTGAGCAACGCAGCGTTAAGCTCGAATGACGGATTTTCGGTGGTGGCCCCCACAAGCGTGACCGTGCCGTCCTCTACAAAAGGCAGAAATCCATCCTGTTGCGCGCGATTGAAACGGTGAATTTCGTCCACAAACAGCAGGGTGCGCTGTCCCGTCCGGGCATGGTCCCGCGCGGCGGCAAAGACCTTCTTAAGATCGGCGACGCCGGAAAACACAGCGGAAATCATTTCGAAACGCAAGCCAACGGCGTCTGCCAGCAAACGGGCAATCGTCGTCTTACCCGTACCGGGCGGGCCCCACAGGATCATGGAGGAAAGCCGGCCTGCCGCCACCATCCGACCGATCGCGCCTTCCGGCCCGGTCAGATGCGATTGGCCGACCACTTCCCCAAGCGATTGTGGGCGAAGCCTGTCCGCCAGCGGCGCAGCGGCGCTTGAGAGTGTCTTTTCGGATTCGAAAAGATCGGGCATGGGGTCAGGACTGCTTTATGGGCGCAAATCGCGACGCGACTTTATGCGCGATACCCAGTCTCATGCGCCCGCACTCGAGCGCGCACGGCGGTTTTGGCTAACCACGCGAAGATAGGTGTCCACCAGTTCCTGATTGACGCGATCCCAACTGAAGCGTTCCGCCGCGATTTCTCCTGCCGTGCCTGCTGCCCGGCGCGCCGCATCGTTTTCGCAATAGAGTTGCAGCGCACCGGCAAAATCGGAAACATGGCCGGGGCGGATCAGGCGGCCTGTGGTGCCGTCAGTGACAAGACTTTCGCTGCCGGTGGCGATAGCGGCAACAACCGGCAATCCCGCTGCCATGGCCTCGAGCGTGACATTACCGAACGTCTCAGTGACGGACGGGTTGAACAGCAAATCCATCGATGCCACTGCGCGGCCAAGATCGGCGCCCTTCTGAAAGCCGGCGAACACGGCGTTGGGCAGGCGGGCCTCGAACCAGCCCCGCGCCGGGCCATCGCCAACCACCAGCACGCGATGCTTCACGCCGCGTTTTTCCAGCCGGTCAATCGCATCGGAAAACACGTCGAGCCCCTTTTCCATCACAAGACGGCCGACAAAGCCGATGGCAACTTCGTCCGGGCCTATGCCGAGCGCGTCACGCCAGTCCAGATCGCGCTTTTCGGGGTGAAAAATCTCGCGGTCCACGCCGCGTGTCCAGATGCCGACGTCGTAGCTCATCCGCTGGTCACGCAGCAGTTGCGCCATGGATTCGGAAGGAGCCACTATGGCATCGCAGCGCCGGTAAAACCGCCGTAAAATGGCTTCGATCACAGGCTCCAGAAAGGCGAGGCCATAGTATCGGGGATAGGTTTCAAACCGCGTGTGCACCGAAGCGACGACAGGCGTGTCATGCGCCCGCGCCAGTTTGAGCGCGCTGTGCCCGAGAAAATCCGGTGCCGATAGATGGACGAGGTTGGGCGAAAACGCCGCAATGTCGCGCTTGATGGCGGAATTCAGCGTGCGGGCTATGCGATATTCTCCGCGTCCGCCCGGCATCGCGCGGGAAGGCACACTCACCAGATCGCCGGCAGGGGGGAAGGCGGGAGTGTCGGTCGTTGGGGAGTAAACGCGTACCGCCGCGCCCTGTTTCAGCAGGTATCCCACCAACCGGTTCAGTGCCTGATTGGCCCCGTCCCGCACATAATTATAATTGCCGCTGAAAAGCGCAATGCGAAGGTCGCTTGTCTGCATCGGGGGTGGATAGGCGCGCGCGCGGGAAATTTCCAGATTGCTCTCAGGCAAATTCGAATTCCGCCCAGACAGGCAGATGATCCGACGCCCGTTTCGTCCGCGCGCTGTGATGCGTGCCCGAGGCCAGCAGCCGTAATCCGTCGCCAATCATGATCCGGTCGAGCCGGGCGACGGGGCGCTGGGAATGGAAGCTGGGAGCCGAATGGGCGATGCGGAACGCGGGGGTGAATTCCGGCAGGCAGCCCCCATGGGGCGACCATTCGTTCAGGTCGCCGCCCATGATGGTGGGCATGGTCGGGCGGGCGGCGATGGCGTCAAGAAGGCAGCGCACCTGCCGCCGCCGCCACAGGCCTGAGAGGTCCAGGTGCATCCCGACAACTCGTAACGGACCATGCTCCGTTTCCAGCTCAGCCATTACCGCGCCGCGCGGCTCCAGCGTCGGGATGGAGATCAGGGCGTGGTGAGTGACGCGAACGGGTTTGCGGATCAGGATCGCGTTGCCATGCCAGCCGATACTGTCAGGCCGGGTGTCGAATGGCACGGCGTAGAATCCGGCGTCTTCAATCTGGTGCAAGGGCAGGGCGCTCTGCCGCAGGCGGAAGCGGCGGTCGGCTTCCTGAAGCAGCACGATATCGGGCCCGATTTCGGTGAGAACGTCCATTATCCGCTCGGGTCTGCGCAACCGGTCTGTACCGATTGCCTTGCGGATATTGTAGCTGGCAAGTTTCATCACACCGCGCTGATAGCCGCAGATGCGCAGCATGCAAAATGTCTCAGTAATGTGATATTGATTGTTGACTATCACATCATAATGTGAAATGAGAGTCCCCGAGCCTGCACATAGGTGAGGTTCGTCAAGATGCGAGGCCCTCATGAGCACCCAACTGATCGAAAAGCTCCGGAACCTGGTCACCGTCGGTGGCCTCTCCCGTTCCGGCCTTGCCCGTGCGGCAGGGCTCCACGCCAACACCCTGCGCGATCTCGATTCGCCCGGTTGGAACCCAACTGCCGACACGCTGCGCAAGCTGGAAAGCTATCTCTTTTCCAACGACGATTCGCCCGCACTTGTGCCCATCGAGGAAATCATCGAGGAAGCTCGCAACGGTCGCATGTTCATCCTCGTTGATGATGAGGATCGCGAGAATGAGGGTGATCTGATCATCCCGGCCCAGATGGCCACGCCGGATGCGATCAATTTCATGGCCACCAACGGGCGCGGCCTGATCTGCCTTACGCTGCCAAAGGCGCGCGTCGATGCGCTGGGGCTTGATCTGATGAGCCGCCAGAACGGCACGCGGCACGAAACGGCCTTCACCACTTCGATCGAAGCGCGCGAAGGCGTCACCACCGGCATCAGCGCGGCAGACCGTGCCCGCACCGTATCGGTCGCGATTGACGCGTCCAAGGGCAAGGACGATATCGTAACACCCGGCCACGTCTTTCCCCTGATCGCGCGCGATGGCGGCGTGCTGGTCCGCGCGGGCCATACCGAAGCTGCCTGCGATATCAGTCGCCTAGCCGGCCTCAATCCGTCTGGCGTGATCTGTGAGATCATGAAGGATGATGGCACGATGGCGCGGATGGATGATCTTGTCTCGTTTGCCCGAATGCACAATCTGAAGATGGGCACGATCCGCGATTTGATCGCGTACCGGATGCGGCACGATCATATGGTCGAAAAAGTTTCCGAAAGCGTCTTCACTTCAGATTATGGCGGCGACTGGAAGGCGATGACCTATCGCAACAAGGTGGATGGCGGTATCAATGTTGTGTTGCAAAAGGGAAAGGTAGTCCCGGGCGAAGCGACCTTAGTGCGTATGCACAGTATCTCCATCTTTCATGATCTGCTTGGGCAGGCGGGGCCGCGCAAGCGTGTCCTGCAGCGCTCGATGGGCGAAATTGGCAAGGCAGGGGCAGGGTTGATCGTTCTGCTGATGCCCAATGATCCCGAGGCTTTGAGGCTGGAAATCGGTGGGGAAAAACCCGCCCAGATGGATTTGCGCACCTATGGCATCGGCGCGCAGATACTGGCCGACCTTGGCGTGCACGATATGACCCTGCTTACCAACGCGCACCGCAACGTTGTTGGCCTTGACGGTTACGGCATCAACATCGTGGGCGAGCGCCCCGTTCCGGAGGTTTGATAGATGGCGAAGTTCCTCATCGTTGAAGCGCGATTTTATGACCATCTGAACGACATGCTGATTGCGGGTGCAAAGGCTGCGCTCGAAGAGGCAGGTCACAAAGCCGAAGTCATCACAGTTCCGGGCGCGCTGGAGATCCCGGGAGCCATTGCCCTTGCGGCGGAGTGTGGCCGCTATGACGGCTTTGTTGCTATCGGCGTCGTCATTCGCGGCGAGACTTATCATTTCGAGATTGTGGCAGGTGAAAGCGCGCGCGGAGTCATGGCGCTTACAATGGACGGCATCGCCGTTGGCAATGGCATTCTGACTGTTGAGAATGAAGACCAGGCGCTGGTGCGGGCCGATCCTCGACAGAAGGACAAGGGCGGGGAAGCGGCCAAGGCAGCGATTGCACTGCTCGATCTGAAAAGTCGGTTCGGATAGGCCGCCTGCCATTGACGCAAAGGCCCTTTGCCGCTAGGGGCGCGCTCGTCTGACGGAAATGGTTTGTGGGCTTGCCCCGCTAATTCGCGAAAATCAGACGCTACATAGAGCTTGAACAATGCTTGTGTGGGTGAAGGCCCGGAGGATCGCGTGCGATTCGTCGGGGCCTTTTTGTGTTTCTTTCGAGGGACACCGCTTGCGCAACAGAGTAACTTCAAAAAGGTGAAGGCCTTCATGCCAACGATTAACCAGCTGGTCCGCAAGGGCCGGGACCCGCAGAAAGCGAAGTCCAAAGTTCCAGCAATGGAAGCAAATCCGCAAAAGCGCGGCGTTTGCACACGTGTTTATACCACGACCCCGAAAAAGCCGAACTCGGCTCTGCGTAAGGTGGCCAAGATCCGTCTGACCAACCAGCGCGAAGTCATCAGCTATATCCCCGGTGAAGGGCATAATCTTCAGGAACACTCTGTGGTTCTGATCCGTGGCGGTCGTGTACGCGATCTTCCCGGTGTGCGTTATCACGTACTTCGCGGCGTTCTGGATACCCAGGGCGTCAAGGACCGTAAGCAATCGCGCTCGAAATACGGCGCGAAGCGTCCCAAGTAAGAAGGATAGGCTGATATGGCTCGTCGTCGTCGTCCGGAAAAACGGATTATTCTGCCTGATCCCAAATATGGTGATGAGGTTCTCTCGAAATTCATGAACAGCGTCATGCTCGACGGCAAGAAGGCCGTCGCAGAAGGCATTGTCTATACCGCGCTGGAAACCGTGGAAACCAAGGCGAAAAAAGATCCGCTTCAGGTTTTCCATGATGCGCTCAACAATGTGAAGCCGGGCATCGAAGTCCGTTCGCGTCGCGTTGGTGGTGCTACCTATCAGGTGCCGGTTGAAGTCCGCACTGAGCGTGCGCAGGCGCTTGCCATTCGCTGGCTGATTGCGGCTGCCCGCAACCGCAGCGAAAACACGATGTCAGCGCGCCTCTCGGGCGAGTTGCTGGATGCGTCGAGCAATCGCGGCAATGCGGTCAAGAAGCGTGAAGACACGCATCGCATGGCCGAAGCCAACCGCGCCTTCAGCCACTACCGCTGGTAGTCGCACCTTACACTCGGAGTTATTGTCATGGCACGCAGCCATCCACTCAGCATGTATCGCAATATCGGGATTATGGCGCATATCGACGCGGGTAAAACCACGACGACTGAGCGTATCCTGTATTACACCGGAAAGTCCTACAAGATCGGCGAAGTGCATGAAGGCACGGCAACGATGGACTGGATGGAGCAGGAGCAGGAACGCGGGATCACGATCACGTCTGCTGCGACGACCTGTTTCTGGAATGATCACCGGATCAACATCATTGATACGCCCGGCCACGTGGACTTCACGATTGAAGTCGAACGTTCGTTGCGCGTGCTCGATGGCGCGGTTGCGTGCTTTGACGGTGTTGCCGGCGTAGAGCCGCAATCGGAAACCGTATGGCGTCAGGCGGACAAGTATAAAGTGCCGCGGATGTGCTTCATCAACAAGCTGGACCGCACGGG
>JANOAJ010000221.1:0-15534 GCA_031411035.1 Sphingomonadales bacterium | reverse complement strand
CTCTTTTGTCCCGGCCCTTGCCGGCACGCTTGCGATCAAAACCCATGTCTTACTACTTGCCTTCTCATCGCCCAAATTATCTATAATATGCAGCCGAGGGCGATGGTCTTGCACGTCAAAAGCGCGGTCCTTCATGATCGCGCAAGCCCTAGCTATATCGTAATAAAGGCCCGCGCGATAGCAGATTTTACGCAGGCTTTCGGGTTTGGTGAGCGCGCGCTTCATGTTGCTATGGGCCGCTATTTGGGCCAGAGGGGCGTGCATGAGCGTATATTTATATGAAGAAGACTTGCCCGAAGGCGTTTTGGCTGCAGGGCCAGTTGCCGTCGATACCGAAACCATGGGCCTTCATCCGGGGCGGGACAGGCTGTGCCTCGTCCAGATTTCTGATGGGCTGGGGGACGAGCATCTGGTGCGTTTCGGCCCGGACAGCAATTATGCCGCGCCCAATCTGAAAGCTGTTCTTGCCGATCCGGCGCGCCTCAAACTCTATCACTTTGCGCGCTTCGATCTGGCGTCCATCGAGGCTTATCTGCACGTCATGGCGGCACCGGTCTATTGCACCAAGATCGCCTCCCGCCTGATCCGCACCTATACGGACCGGCATGGGCTGAAGGAACTGGTGCGCGATCTGGTGGGGGTTGAACTGTCCAAGCAGCAGCAATCCTCGGATTGGGGCGGGCCGGTGATCAATGATGCGCAGCGGGAATATGCGGCGTCGGACGTACGCCATCTTCACAAGATGCGCGAGGAGCTGAACCGGCGGCTCGAACGCGAAGGCCGCATGGAGATTGCGCAGGCCTGTTTCGATTTCCTGCCGCACCGCGCCCGTCTTGATCTTGCCGGCTGGCCGGAGATTGATATTTTCGCGCATGCCTGATCTTGCCTTGCCCGAACGCACCCCGCGCCAGCGCTGGGCCGCACCGGGCAGCCGTCATGATTTCGTCGTGCGGATGGCGCGGATTGCGCTTCCGGCATTCATTGGCGTGCTTGGCGCAGCCCTCGTCTTCGCCCCGCTTTCGATGCGGGGAGACATCAGCTTCGTGCTCGACAAGAACAAGGTCGCGATGGCGAAGGAACGTATGCGCGTTACGGCCGCCACCTATCGCGGTGAAGATGGCAAGGGCCAGCCATTCGAGATCCGGGCGGGCTCTGCCGTGCAGACAAGCTCACGTGATCCTGTGGTGAAGCTCAAGGATCTGACCGCCGCCATTGCCCTGAACGATGGCCCCGCAACGCTGACTGCAGAGGCCGGTCGCTACAATATGGACCGGGATGTGGTGATGATTGATGGCCCGCTCCGCTTTGCCACCGCCGATGGATACCGGCTGGATACGCGCGATGTCGCCGTGGGCCTGAAAACCCGGCGCCTGGCGAGCGGCGGCCCGGTTACGGGGCAAATGCCGCTTGGCAATTTCAGCGCTGACCGGATTTCGGCGGATCTTTCTGCCCGCACGGTGACGCTTGATGGGCGCGCGCGCTTGCATATCGTGCAGGGCCGCGCCAGATAGCCCCCATGCGACACTCCGCCCTTATCTCCGCCCTTGGCCTGCTGCTTGCTGTTCCCGCTTCGGGACAGGCGCTTAAAGGCCATAATTCCAACGCACCCGTTGATGTGGAAGCTGACCGGATCGAAGTGCAGGATCGAGCTGATCGCGCCCTGTTTGTGGGCAATGTGCGGGCAGTGCAGCAGGGTCTGACGATGACAGCGGCGCGGCTGACCGTGGCATACGCCAATGGCGCGGGCTCTGGCGTGGAAATTCAGCGGCTTGATGCCACAGGGGGCGTCACCGTTCGCAGCGCGACCGAAAATGCCAGTGGCGACATGGCGATTTACGATCTTCCCCGTCGGCTGATCACGATGGTGGGCGGCGTCACACTCAATCAGGGGCAAAGCCAGGTGCGTGGCGGTCGGCTTGTGATTGATCTGAACACGGGCCGGGCTGTGGTGGATGGCAGCGCGGTAGGCGGTTCGCCGGGCGTTGACGGGGCCAAAGGCGGGCGCGTTACCGGCCATTTCACGGTCTCCAAAAAAGACCCGTGATGACCCTGATGCGCCGGGTCATGCAATAACCTTGCCAATTGCGAAAATTTCACCTTTAGTCCTTTAAGGGATGCCAGCAGAGTCGGCAGGAAACAGCATGAGTGAAGCAGACGTAATCGAGGCCGCACGGGCCGAACATGCCGATGTGACAAGCGGCCTTTCCGTCGTGTCGATTGCCAAATCCTATGACAAGCGCACCGTGCTGTCCGATGTGTCGCTCGCTGTCGGGCGCGGTGAGGTGGTCGGGCTGCTGGGGCCGAACGGCGCGGGCAAGACAACCTGTTTCTATTCGATAATGGGCCTGGTGAAGCCCGATGCCGGGCGCATCATGCTGGACGGGGAGGATATTACAGGCCTTCCGATGTATCGTCGGGCCATCATGGGGCTGGGGTATTTGCCGCAGGAAACCTCAATTTTCCGCGGTCTCTCAGTGGGGCAGAACATCAGCGCGGTGCTTGAACTGGCCCAGCCGGACAAGGCAAAGCGTGCGGAGCGGCTGGAATTTCTGCTCGAGGAATTCGGGCTGGGGGCTTTGCGGGATTCGCCGGCCATGGCCCTTTCCGGTGGTGAGCGGCGGCGCTGCGAGATCGCCCGCGCGCTGGCCGCAGAGCCTTCGATCATGCTGCTTGATGAACCCTTTGCCGGCATTGATCCGCTTTCGATTTCCGACATTCGCGATCTGATCAAGGATCTCAAGAACCGGGATATTGGCGTGCTGATCACGGATCACAACGTCCGCGAAACGCTCGACATCGTGGATCGCGCCTGCATCATCTATGATGGCCGCGTTCTTTTTGCAGGCAGCCCCGCTGATCTGGTCGCAGACGAAAATGTCCGCCGCCTGTATCTGGGCGAAAGCTTCTCCCTTTAGGGGCGCATCATGGCACTGGGCCCCCGCCTTGACCTGAGGCAAAGCCAGTCACTGGTAATGACGCCGCAATTGCAGCAGGCGATCCGGTTGCTGGCCTTGTCCAATCTTGAAATCGAAGCCTTCATTGCCGAGGAAGTGGAGAAGAACCCGCTGTTGGAAGCGGGGCAGGATGATAATGGCGAAGCGCCCGAACAACTGCCATCGTCCGATGAACGCAGCACCGAAAGTGAAGCGATTCTGGATGCGGCACCCGGCGGCAGCGAATCCGATCTCGACATCGATTTTACGGCAGAGACCTTCCATCATGATAGCGCCGCAGATGGCGGGCCGGGGCTTGACGGGCGGCTTGGCCTCAATGGCGACTCCGGTGGCAGTGAAGGCGGCGAAGGCATGGATTTCGATGCCATGGCTGCCGAAGCGCCCAGCTTGCGCGATCATCTGCTGGGACAGGCAGGGGCCGCCCTTTCGGGTGTCCCACTGATGATTGCCAGCCATCTGATCGATCTGGTGGATGAAGCGGGTTATATTGTGGTCAACCTGCTGGAAGTGGCGAACCGCCTTGGCGTGCCACTGGTGCAGGTGGAAGAAGCGCTCGCGGCGATCCAGACGTTCGATCCCACCGGCGTAGGCGCGCGATCCCTGTCCGAATGCATTGCCCTTCAGGCAAAGGAAGCGGATCGTTACGATCCGGCCATGGCCCGGCTGATCGACAATCTTGATCTGCTCGCCGAAGGTCGCGTGGCGCAGTTGAAGCGCATGTGCGGTGTGGATGATGAAGACATGGCAGACATGATCCGCGAGTTGCGGAATTATGATCCCAAGCCCGGCCTGAAATTCGGCAGCGCACCGATCGAGGGCGTGACGCCTGATATTTTCGTCGCGAAACGGAGCAAGGGCTGGTCGATTGAGATCAACTCGGCCACGCTGCCGCGCCTGCTGGTCAATCGCAGCTACTATCATGAACTTTCAACCGGCCCGCAGGACAAGGCGTCCAAACAGTGGCTGAGCGATTGCATGGCCAGCGCCAACTGGCTGGTGAAGGCGCTCGACCAGCGCCAGCGGACGATCATCAAGGTGGCGACCGAAATCGTGAAGCGGCAGGAAGCCTTTTTCCTGGAAGGTGTTGCGCATCTCAAGCCACTGACATTGCGCGATATTGCTGAAGTGATCGGGATGCACGAATCAACCGTCAGCCGTGTCACGTCCAACAAATATCTCAGTTGTGCGCGCGGATTGTTTGAGCTGAAATTCTTCTTCACCAGCAGCATTGCGGCTTCGGATGGCGGCGAGGCCGTGTCTGCCGAAGCCGTGAAGAACGCCATTCGCACGCTGATCGGGGGGGAAGCGCCGGACGCGATCCTGTCTGATGACACGCTTGTGGAAATGCTCAATGCCAAGGGGTTTGACATTGCCCGGCGGACAGTCGCCAAATATCGCGAGGCGATGGGGATCGGGTCATCCGTGCAGCGGCGCAGGCAGAAGGCGATCCGTGCGCATGCGGCGTGAGGCTCCTGTCATTCCGGGGACTGTCCCTTCAGGGACTGTCCCCGTGCCAAATCGCATGACACCCCCCACCATCCTCACCGAACGCCTGATCCTGCGGCCTCTCTCGCTTGATGACTGGGAAGCCTATGCCGCTGCCTGGGCCGATCCGCAGATGACGGCCTTTATCGGTGGCCAGCCCCGTGACAAGACGACAAGCTGGGCAAAGTTCACTTCGGCGGCCGGGCTGTGGCCGATTGTCGGTTACGGCTATTGGTCATTCATTGATCGCAAGACTGACACTTTCCTTGGCAATGGTGGCCTTGCCCGGCACGAGCGGGGGTTGGCGGACCTGGAGGGCTTCCCGGAGGCCGGCTGGGCCTTTGTTCCCGAAGCCTGGGGACGGGGCCTTGCGACCGAAGCAATCCGGGCTGTGCTTGACTGGGCGGAAAGCGAGCTTCAAGCGCCCGAAATTCGCTGCATCATCGATCCGGGAAACACTGCCTCCATCCGCGTGGCTGAAAAGCTGGGCTTCACCCGTCTGCGCGAAGTCCCCTTCCCGCCGGGGACGACAGTCGTGTTCACCCGCACGGCATAGGGCTGGACACGCGCTTCCGTTTACGTAAAGGGGATGCCCCATGACCATGCCATCTCCCCTCTTTGATCGCCTGCGCCTTCCGGTGATAGGCTCCCCCCTGTTCATTGTTTCCGGCCCGGAACTTGTCATCGCCCAGTGCAAGGCGGGGATTGTCGGATCGTTTCCGGCGCTCAACGCGCGGCCGCAATCGATGGTGGATGAATGGCTCCACCAGATTACCGAGGAACTGGCCGCGCATAACCGCGCGCATCCGGATCGCCCGGCGGCGCCCTATGCGGTCAACCAGATTGTCCACAAATCCAATGACCGGCTGGAAGCCGACATTGAAACCTGTGCCAAATGGCAAGTGCCGATCACCATCACCTCGCTAGGCGCGCGCGAGGAACTGAACAAGGCCGTGCACGCATGGGGCGGGATCACGCTGCATGACGTGATTGATGACCGCTTTGCCCGCAAAGCCGTGGAAAAGGGCGCGGACGGGCTTATTCCCGTGGCTGCCGGGGCAGGCGGCCATGCCGGTGTCTTGTCTCCCTTCGCGCTGATGCAGGAAATCCGGCAATGGTTTGACGGCCCGGTGGCGCTTTCCGGGGCGATAGCCTGTGGCCGATCAATTCTTGCCGCGCAGGCAATGGGGGCAGATTTTGCCTATATCGGTTCCCCCTGGATCGCGACCAAGGAAGCCAATGCCGATCCCGCTTACAAGAACGGCATTGTGGAAGGGCGCGCGGCGGACATTGTCTATTCAGACCTGTTTACAGGCGTCCATGGCAATTATCTGCGCGGCTCCATCGTCGCGTCGGGCCTTGATCCGGATAATCTGCCGCAAGGTGATCTCAAGACGATGAATTTCGGTTCGGGTGGCAACACCAAGGTGAAGGCGTGGAAAGATATCTGGGGCAGCGGCCAGGGCGTTGGTGCGGTTACAGCGGTCGAAAGTGTGGCAGACCGGGTGGACCGGCTGGAAGCGGAATATCGGCAGGCTGTGGCGGAACTGGACGCGAAAAAACGGGTGGTGTGATCAGGCCGGAACAAACACATTGATATCGGCGGGCGGTCTGCACGGAGCCGCTGTTTCGGGATCGAAGGCATGCCAGCCATCCGGGCCAAGCCGCTCGATCGGGCGGAATTTCACCTTATATTCCATCCGCTTCGAACCGCGAATCCAATATCCCAGATACACATAGGGCAGGCCCGCCTGGGCGGCGCGGAGGATGTGATCCATGATGATGAAATTGCCCAGACCGGGCCGGTCTTCATCCTCGGTTTCGAAAAAGCTGTAGATCATTGAAAGCCCGTCACCCTGCTGGTCGGTCAGGCAGGCACCAACAAGACGACCGGGACGGCCAAAGCGGGATGGCTCCCGATATTCGATCACATGGCTGTTGACCGGCGTTTGTTCGACCATATCGGCATAGTCGATTTCATCCATGCCCACCATGCCGCCTGTGGGATGGCGGCTATCCAGATAGCGGCGCAGCAGGGCGAACTGCTCATCCGTGGACCAGGGGCGGCATGCGGTAACCTCAAGATCGGCATGGCGGCGCAGCAATTTCCGCTGGCTGGCGTTGGGCACAAAATCCCGGCCCACCACGCGCACGGAAACGCAGGCCGAACAATCAATGCAACTGGGGCGATAAGCGACGCCTTGGGAACGGCGGAAACCGATGCGGCCCAGCGCCTCATTCAGTTCGGCGGCATGCACGCCTGTGAGTTCGGTAAAGACCTTCCGTTCCTGCCGACCCGGCAGATAAGGGCAGGGGCTCGGGCTGGTCACAAAAAAGCGCGGAAATCGGAATTGCGCGGTCACGTCTAGACAAGCCCCTCAGTGCAGCATTCTATCCTTGCTGGGACAGGACTATGCAGCGTTCAGGCAGTTATGAAAAGTGCGTTTACCATCAAAATATTGGTAAACGAATCAAAGGGTTATGTGTGCTAGATCGAAAAGCTCGCGCCGCACCCGCAGCCTGAGGCCGCATTGGGATTCGAAACCCGGAACGCAGCACCGCCCAGTGATTCGACATAGTCAACGGCACTTCCATTGATCAGATCCAGGCTGACGGAATCGACGATCAGGCGCACACCATTGACTTCGGTCACTGCGTCATCCGGTTCCACGGTATCCGCCAGGCCGAAACGATATTGAAAGCCGGAACAGCCACCACCATCAACTGACACACGCAGGATCGCCGGTTTCGTCTGGCGCGCGGCAATGGCGGCCACCCGCGCGGCCGCCGCATCGGTCAAAATCATGGTCATTCTTATCAGATAGGGACGCCGCCACGCCCATGCAAGGTGATTACTTGTCTGCGGGCGCCTTTGCGGGTTCCGAAGGGCCACCCATGGCCAGCGTGCTGGGGCGGCGCTGCATCGCCAACAAATAATCAGACGATTGCAGGAACGGCACAGGATTGACTGCACGTCCGTCAATGCGGACTTCATAGTGCAGGTGATTGCCCGTGGAGCGACCCGTGGAGCCCATCAATGCGATAAGATCACCGCGCTTCACCTTCTTACCGGGAGCGACCATGATCGAGGAAAGGTGGCCATAGCGCGTCTCGATACCGCGACCATGTTCGATTTCTACCAGATTGCCATATCCGCCAACCCAGCCGGTGCGGCCAACAACACCATCGGCTGTCGCGTAGATGGGTGTGGCATAGGGACCGGGGATATCAACGCCGGAATGCATCGCGGCACCACCCCGGAACGGATCAGTGCGGATGCCGAAATTGCTCGTGAAGATCAGCGACTGCACAGGGCGCGCCGAAGGAATGGCAACAATGCTGGTTTGCAGTTGATCAAGCCGCTTCCAGGACTGGAACAGCGCGCGGAACTGCGGATCGGCCTGATTGGCGGAACGAACCGCATCGGCAGTCACGGGTTCGTAAGGGCCACCCATCGCCGGAACCGCAGCCAGCCGGGCGGGCGCGATGCCGAGCTTTGCCACCATCGTGGCCGTTTGCTGATACCGGGCTTCGGCTGCCTTGCGCACGATGCTGGCCATCCATGCCTGATTGGCATCAACCCCGTTGAACAGCGCGGCCACTTCCTTGGCCGGCGTGGCAACGGTGCCGCTTGAGGCAGGCATCATCGCAGCCAGCTTGGCGGGGTCCCCTTCGCCCTTCAGCACCGCGGCCAGAAAGGCCTGACGGGCTTCGATCCGGGCCACATGGGTGCGGGCTTCGGTCTTGATCGCGGTAACGTCTGACTGGAGGGCAGCGACACGATGTTCCATCGCGGAAATTTCGGCACGGTGCGCGGCAAAATTGGAAATGGCGCCTGCCATCTGGGAACTTCCGACGGCGAACTGTGTTACACCAAATGCAGAGACAATCAGTGTCGCACAAGCGGCAGATGCGGCAGCGATCTGGGTTTTCGCCGAAATGTGAATCCTGCGCATTGCGGCTCCATCATGAATCAGGAGATCGCGCGATCGGAACCAGTGGCGAAGCGTGGGCAACAGACCACCCGCTCCAGAATTCATTGCACTTGCCATTGGACCCCCGACGACCCTCTGATGTTTTCGCCGCAATTGGTGCGGCACGACCTGTGATCAGGGTCACTGCATTGACAGCTATGTCAGTGCAATAGGTTGGTAATATTCGCGGGGCAGACCGGCTGACTCGCGCGCTGAGTCGTTAAATGGCGGCTTCAGGCGTCCCCGAAAATGGATGCCGACAAGGTTTTGCCAGTGTTCTGCGGGATTGAGCCCGCGCGATTCCGTATGCACCACAAACCATTTGCTGCCCATGCGAACATGGCGGATTTCATCGGTATAGATGCGATTGAGGATGCGGGCGCTGGCCGAATCTCCCTGGCTTGCGAATCGCTCGATCGTTGCCGGGCTGACATCAAGCCCGCGCGCTTCGAGCACCATCGGCACAACCGCGAGCCGCGCCAGCAGATCATGCCGTGTGGCATGCGCGGCTTCCCAAAGGCCGTCATGCGCAGGCAGCGCGCCATAATGGCTGCCAAGCTGGATCAGACGGCGCTGGAGCAGCGCAAAGTGCATCGCTTCATCCGCAGCCACACCGAGCCAGTCCGTCACAAATTCCCGCGATTGTCCCGCGCCGAACCTTCCGGCCATATCCAGCGCCAGATCAATCGCGACAAATTCGATATGCGCAAAGGCGTGCAGCATGGCGATCCGCCCGGCGTCGGAGCCCGCCTTGCGGCGATGCGGCATCTGGTTGGGGGGCAGCAGTTCAGGATGCGCGGGTCGTGCGGGACGAACCGGCATTGTGACGGTGAACGAGAGATCCAGGCAACCTCGCCGCCAGTCCCGCGCCAGTTGGCGCGTTGCCTTCACCTTTGCGCGCGGATCAGTCGTTTCCAGAACAGTGCGAATGGCGCTGGCCAGGCCAGTCATGCGAGCTGCGCGGCTTTGATCAGATAGACGACGCCAATCGCGGTCACGATCCAGGCAGTCCAGCGTTTGAAGTTCACATCGCTCATCCGGTCAAGCACCTGTCCGCCTGCCACAGTGCCCAGCATGGACGCGGGGATGGCGACGGCAAACACCCAGAGCGGCGGCATCCCTGCCTTGCCGGGGCCAATCGCGAGCAGGGGCGCGCCATAGACGATGATCTTGGCCAAATGGCTGAACACCTGGGTTGCGGCCTTGGTTGCGACGATCTGGTGGCGGGTGAGGGCAGTGCGGACGAAGAAAATGTCCAGCAACGGGCCTGCCACCCCGGCAGACAGATTGAGGCCCGTGACGAGCAGGCCGGAAATCAGCGCGTGCACCGGCTTTGCCGCATCCAGTTCCAGCCAGCTTTTGGGCAGCCATACCAGCATCGGCACCAGCCCGAGCAGCAGGAACAGCAAGGGTTTGGAGGGCGAGAAGGCAATAGCGGCCACGATCAGCGCGGCGACCAGCGAGGCCAGCGCATACCAGCCGATAATCCGCCACTGGACATGCTGGCGGTGCAGCACCGCGCGCCAGCCATTGGCAACGAGTTGCAAGATGCCGTGCGTCACGAACGCAGCCGATACGGGCAGCATGAACGCCAGCGCGCCCATCAGCGCCAGTCCGCCCGCCATCCCGAAAATGCCGGAAAGGGTGGCAGTCAGGAACGCGATGATGATCAGGGCGAAGGCGGTTACGCCACTCACAGCGCCTTGGCCGCCTCCAGAACCGCTGCGGCATGGCCCGCCACTTTTACCTTGCGCCACACCTGCGCGATTTTGCCATCCGCACCGATCAGGAACGTGGCGCGTTCGATGCCCATATATTCCCGGCCATACATGGATTTCTTGACCCACACGCCGAACGCCTCGCACACCGCGCCGTCAACGTCAGAGCCGAGCGCCACCTGCAGATCATATTTGCCGATAAACTTGGCGTGGCTTTTTTCGGAGTCTTTGGAAATGCCCACAACTGCCGTGTCAGCCTTGGCAAAATCGCCTGCCAGCTCGGTGAATTCCTGGGCTTCCTTGGTGCAGCCCGATGTATCATCCTTGGGATAGAAATAGACCACCAGCTTCTGCCCGCGCCAGTCGGAGGCCTTTTTGGTTGTGCCATCGGGCAACGTGAACGGGGTATCGGGGGCAGTGCTTCCGGCTTCGGCCATGATGGTCTCCTTGAAAGGCGTCAGGCAGCGGATGCGCGCTGCCAGGCATCGGCAATCTCCTGCCGCGCCACGTCCAGTTGTGCAAGCAGGCTGTCCCAGTCATCTGCGCCACACGCACGGGCAATCACGGCCCCCGTTGCTTCACTCGGCGTCTCAAGATCGGGGGCCATCAGCCGCATGGACACAAGAAACCGGGTCAGCAACGCGCGAGCATCGCACAGGCTTGCTGACATGCCCAGCGCAGCCATTGCTTCGCCCAATTGCGGCGCAAAGCCGCGTCGTTCGCGCAATTGTGTCACATGAATGGCGAATTCCAGATCGACCAGCCCGCCGTCCCCCAGCTTCACATCCAGCGGGGTCTTGGGCGGTTTGTGCGTGGCCATATCGGCCCGCATTTTCACGGCGTCTGCCAGCAGGGTGGCGCTGTCGCGGGGCTGGTTGAGCACGTCATCGATGATGGCCTGGGTGGCCGCGCGGGCGTCAGGCGTTCCATAAAGTATCCGCGCGCGGCACAGCGCCATATGCTCCCATGTCCAGGCATCCTCGCGCTGATACTGGGCAAAGCCGGTGAGCGACACGGAAAGTGGCCCCTGCGCGCCCGAAGGCCGCAGCCGCGTATCGACTTCGTAAAGCGCCCCGCCCGAAGTCGGCACGGAAAGCCCCGCCGTGATCCGCTGCGCCAGCCGGTTGAAATAATGCACACTTCCCAAAGGCCTGGGCCCATCTGATTCGCCTTCGTGTGAACCTGTGAAGAGGTACACCAGATCAAGGTCAGAGGCGTGGGTGAGTTCCGCACCCCCCATTCGCCCCAGTGCCAGAATCACGAGATCACGCCCCGGCACCCGGCCATGCGCCGCTTCGAACGCGGCAAGGCTGGCGTCTGCCACCACCCGCACTGCCGCTTCTGCCACGCGTGCATAGCCCGCCGCGACGTCAAGCGGATCACTCACTCCCGCCACAATCTGCGCCCCCAGCGCAAAGCGCATTTCGCCCACGATATGGCGCACGCGATCCAGTTGCAGTTCCAGATCGGCCGTGGGATCGGGATGGGCCAGCTGCGCCGCGATTTCCGTAACGCTGCCCGCCGGATCAAGCGCGCTGGCGTCAATCAGCCCGTCAATCAGATCCGCCCGGCGGGAAAGCTCGGTCGCGAGTGTGGGGGCATGGCTCAATATGTCTGCCAGCAAGCGCAACAGCGGCGGGCGGGCTTCCAGCAGCCGGAACAGGTTGATCGCGCTCGGCAGGCGTTCAATCATCGAGTCCAGCCGGTTGAAGGCCGTGCGTGGATCGGCAGCCGCCGCCAGCGCGCGCACCAGCGCGGGCAGCACGGATTCCAGTGCCTGTTGCGCGGCCGGGGATCGCAGCGCGCGCATGCCCCCACCACGCCAGCCTTCGATGCGCCGGGCAATGTCCGCCGTGTCCGGCAGCCCCGCTGTGGCGAGCGCGGCTTCCAGCGCCTTGGTTTCGCGCGGCAGTGTGTCCTCCGCGTCCGAATCCAGCGCGTCATAGATCAGGCCGACGGCTTCGACAGGGGGGGCGAGCAAGGCCAGCAAATCCGCACCCGTCGCCAGGCCGTGCAGCCGCGCGACGCCTTCCAGTGCTTCCGGGTTCGCAGGCAGGTTGTGCGTCTGCTGGTCATCCACCATCTGCAAGCGATGCTCGATCGTGCGATAGAGCCGGTAGGATGTGGCAAGCGTATCGGCTTCGTTACGCGCGATCCAGCCTGCGTCAGCGAGAGCGCCAAGCGCGGGAACCGTTGCGGGAATGCGCAGCGAAGGGTCCCGCCCACCATGAATCATCTGGTGGATCTGCGCGAAAAACTCGCACTCGCGGATGCCGCCACGCCCGCGCTTCAGATCGAAGCCGGGGCCAAATGCCTGACCATGCGAATAATGGTCGCGTATCCGGCGGGACATGCCCCGGATTTCGCCAATCGCGCCGAAATCCAGTCCCCTTCGCCAGACAAACGGCTTGATTGCATCGAGGAAATACTGGCCCAGCGCCATATCCCCGGCACAGGCCCGCGCGCGGATAAATGCCGCGCGTTCCCAGGCCAGGGCGCTCGATTCATAATAGCTGATGGCCGCTTCCACCGGCAGCGCCAATGGCGTGGCTTCCGGGTTGGGCCGCAGGCGCAAATCAATCCGGAAGACATAACCCTCGCTCGTCCGGGCCTGCATGATCTCCACCAGCTTGCGGGCAATGCGGACCGCGGTTTCCACAGGCTCGTCGCGGGCGCGGCAGGGCATGGATTCGGGGTCGAAGATCAGGATCGGGTCAAGATCGGAACTGTAATTGAGTTCCCGGCTGCCATGCTTGCCCAGGGCAATCGCCGCAAAGCCGCGCGGCTCCGCGCCGGGCACGACCGATTGGATAGCCTCACGAATGGCTGCGTCCAGCGCCATATCGGCGAAGTCGGAAAGCTGGCCGGTAACATCTTCGAGAGTGAGCCGCCCCGCGAGATCGCCGAGGGCGACAGACAGGGCAAGACGGCCCTTGGCATGGCGCAGGGCGGTGGCCACATCCTCGTCGCCCCGGCGAAGGCCGGGGGCGGGTTGGAGTCCAAGCAACTCAGCGGCCCCGGCCGGCGCCGGGGCGACGAAGTCTTCCACCACTTCGGGAAACCGCCGCATCAACCCCCGGAGATAGGGCGAAAATTCCTCGGCGCGGGCACGTGCTTCGCTGAGCGCGGCATCCGTCATTCGGCCAGCGCTTCCTCTTTGTTGCGGCGCTTTTCGGTGAACCAGATGGCGATGATCGCCAGTTCGTAAAGGATGATCAACGGCCCGGCGAGCAGCAGTTGCGACACGATGTCGGGCGGGGTCAGCACGGCGGCCACAGCCACCACGGCAACGATGGCATAGCGCCTGCCCTTGATCAGTTGCTGCCGCGTGACGATCCCGGCGCGTTCCAGCAGCATCAGCAACACCGGCAGCAGAAACGCGACGCCAAAGCCGAACAGGAATTTGGTCACGAAGCTCAGATAATTGCCAATCGCGGGCAGGGCTTCGCGCTCAATCCCGCCGACATTCCCCGAAAAGCCAACCAGCAAATATTTGAGCGCAATCGGCATTGCGACGAAATAGGCAAGGCTCGCCCCCGCCCCGAACAGGATCGGCGTGAGCAGAAGGAAAGGCAGCAACGCCTTCTTTTCCTTGGCATAAAGCCCCGGCGCCACGAACCGCCACAACTGCGTGGCCATCACCGGAAAGGCGATCATCAGCGAGGCGAAAAAGGCGACCTTCAGGTTCACGAAGAACGCTTCGAAAATGTCGGTATAGATCAGCTTGCCCTGACCGACCTTAAGCAAGGGCTGCACCAGCACCGCAAAGATCGGTTCGGCGAAATAGAGGCAGATGCAAAAAGCGATCCCCAATGCGGAAAAGCCCCACAGCAGGCGGCGGCGCAGTTCGATCAGGTGATCAATCAGCGGCGCTTTGGATTCGTCGATATCGTTGATCACGGGGTGGCCGCCCCGTCTGCCTTGGGCTCTTCAGGCGCGGGCGTTTCGGCAATGGCGGGTGCGGGATGTTCGGCCATGATCCGGGCATTTTCCTCTGCCCATTTCTTTTCCATTTCGGCCAGTTCCGCTTCGCGCATCATTTCGTCAAAGCCCGAACGGAACTGCCGCGCCACGCCGCGCGCCTTGCCGACCCACTGGCCAACAACGCGCAGCACGCGCGGCAAATCCTTGGGACCGATCACGACCAGCGCAACGATGACCACAAGCAGCATTTCTGAAGGGGCGACGTCAAACACCCTTCGTCACTCCCGAAATTGCAGGGCGCATCAAACCTGCTTGTCGGCCTGCTTTTCGGCCTCGATCACGGTAGGAGCAGGGGAATCGATACGGGCGGCAGGCTTGATGTCATCATCATCGGCCATGCCCTTTTTGAAACTTTTGATGCCCTTGGCAACGTCGCCCATAAGGCCTGAAATGCGGCCGCCGCCAAAGAGCAGCACGACGACAAGGACGAGCAGTAAAAGATGTGGAAGTGACAGGCCCATTTTGAATCTCCAATAAATGCTATCTAGTCGCTTTCGTCCGCGCTTTCCAGTTCACCGGCCTGCATTTCAAGCGATTCGAACGCCAAATCGACCGGATCAAGCAATCCGGCTGCTTTAAGATCGTCGATTCCGGGCAAATCCTTGCGGGTTTCAAGGCCGAAATGGGCAAGAAAGCCCGGCGTGGTGGCATAGGTGAGCGGACGTCCCGGCACTTCGCGGCGGCCCGCGGGGCGGACCCAGCCTGCCTCCATCAGCACGTCAAGCGTGCCTTTCGAAATCTGCACACCCCGGATCGCCTCAATCTCGGCGCGGCTTACAGGCTCATGATAGGCAATGATTGCCAGCGTCTCGATCCCGGCGCGCGAAAGCTTGCGCGGCTCTTCCCGCTCGCGGCGCAGGATATGGGCGAGATCGGGTGCCGTCTGGAAATGCCAGCGTCCACCGCGTTCCACCAAGTTCACACCCCGCCCGGAATACTGGTTACCCAGCGTCGCCAGCGCCGCCTTCACATCAATGTCAGGGCCAACATAGGCGCTGATTTCGGCAGGCGTCATGGGCTCGCTCGCGGCGAACAAAGTCGCTTCGACTGCGCGGGTCACATCTTCCGACGGATCAATCATGCCGCGCGCACCATCAGCGGCGCGAAGGCTTCATCCTGTTCGAACACGAGCCGTCCCTGCCGTGCCAGTTCCAGCGTCGCGACAAAACTGGACGCAAGCGCGGAGCGGCGGAACACGGGGTCATCCGTCTCGGGAAGAAAGGCCGCAATGTCCATCCAGTCAATCGCCGCGCCCACCAGCCGGGAGATGCGGGTGATGGCTTCATCCAGCGTCATCACATTGCGCCGGGCGACAACATGAAACACCGGCTGGGTGCGTGCCTGCACATGGCCATAGGCCTGGATCAGATCAAATATCTGCGCGTCCCAGCGCGCCTTGCGGATCACGCGCAGCCCTTC